>JANQMQ010000290.1 GCA_028279995.1 Candidatus Phaeomarinibacter sp.
ATGATGCCCGCGGCATTGCCATGGCCATGCAGCGCGACGGCACACCAAACGGCTACCACATCGCCCGGTTTGACGGCCCGGACATGAGCGTCCGCTTCAAGGCGGCAAGCATGCCTGAGACACACCAGATGCGCATCATGTTCGACAGCCAGTTTCACCAGATGGCGGCCCCGATCTTCAAGGACTACCGCCACGGCGGGCTCACAGCCGGCCGGATTACCGCTGACCAGGCGACCTCCACGGACATACTGGTCAACTTCTTCGATGGCGGACCGAAAACAACTCTCACGGTGGCGATCAATGGCGGCGAGCCGGTGCCGATGACACGGGTAAACGAGCCGGACCCGTCAGCACACGAGTTGTTCGAGCGCTTCGCATCCGTTCGAAAACCATGGGTGAAGGCCGAGATGGTGTCTCATCTCTACAGGGCAGACCTGCCTGTATCCGTGACCGCTGGCGCCAACACGGTATCCGTAACTGCCATAGACGAGTTCGGTGCCACACATGTTCAAAATGCCGTTCTGGAAGTCACGGCAACAAACCGACAGCCCTAGCGCTTTGGCGGGCTCTTTGCATCGCGGCCGGGCCCAAAGCGCGCATCCCCAAGACGCCGAATGTCTGCCAGAGCCTTTTCCCGCTCGTCTTCGTCAAGCCGTGTGAACCCCCAGATCAGAGTGTAAATCTGGTCAAACATGTCGCTGGGAACGTTCTTGCTGGCCCACAGGAGGACGTTCAGAAGGTCATATTCCAGTTCATCGCGGTGCCGCGAGCGACGGATCAGCGGAATCTTGTCCGTTGGCTCGGCAGGTGCTGTCGCACCAGGCCGCATGTCCATTCCAGCTGAAGACCCGTGATTCTCAAGCTCTGCTTTTGCATCGATTCTTTGCATGGCGCCCACCTAACTCCCTACTCATGCCCACCTGCGCGCAATGGCAGCGCAGTATGTCCACAAGCACGACTCAGTTTTTGAACAAATGCCACCTATCCACCTGCATAGTTGTGCAATGTGGACATCTATGATCCGTAGACGGCGGAATGCGGGGATTTGGCCGTTCGGAGGCCATTTAGGAAGGTTAACGAAGAAGCCCCAGACGCGATGCCTCAAACACGGCGGACACCCGTGAGGACACTTTCAGTTTCTTCATGACGTTGCTCATGTGGAACTGAACGGTCGGGTCCGACACACCAATGATCTGGGCTATATCGCGATTGCTCTTGCCCTGCGCTGCCCATGACAGACACTCGTACTCACGCTCACTCAGACGCGGCGGAGGCGGCACAATCTCGTCGGAACCAGCCAGAGCATCAAACATCGCATGGAACTGAGCCGACAGCGCGTAGACCTTGACAGGATCATTTGGAATATCCGCCTGCGTTCCGCTGGTTGAAATGGACAAGGTGGCAACACGCCCGAGCGGCCCGTGAAACGGAATAGTCACTCCGAACCTGTGCCCGGCGTCAAACCCCGCATCGAAGATCTGCTGTTGGCGCTTCGTAAGGTCGAACGAGTTTTGAACCTGATCCCATGAGATCGGGCGCTGGTTTGTAAGGGCAAGATCAAACAGGACGTCGTCGTCAAAGTAACCTTCGCGGCCATAAAACTCGATCCAGTCATCGCCATAGGTGATCGTTCGGCGTGCCGCCGGTTGCCCGTCTTCTGTTTTGTCGGAAGCCGCAGCTTCCATCAGTTCGGCAGAATGCTGAAAATTGACGTAGGCAACCTGGTCGAAACCAAAATCGGCAAGACGGCTGGCAAGCACATCAAACAGCCGCAACGGATCTTGCGACGAAAGAGCTTCTTCCCATAGCCGCTCCCAATCACGTGCATCGGTCGCCGGCTCACCGTTCGGCGAGCCTGCCGTCCGCGACCGCACATTTGATCTCAGCTGAACGACAGAATTCAAAAGGGCACTCCAAAAGGCAGACACAAAGCCCCGCAACAAGTCCGGGTACACGGTCATCATACTCCGCAAGGGTCCTTGCCGCCACAGCCCACCCGCGAAAGTTGTGCAGGGTTAACGATAAAACCATGCGGTGTTCCCTCGGTCAGAGATTAGGACCTTGTCGCACTGGGCCCACGCTTATATTCCTTCATGCCATGACAAATACCCGACCAAAGCCATTGGTTATTGCAGCCGCCGCCTCGGCCCTGCTGGCCACCACCGCCCTCGTCGCACCCCATGTATCAGCACAGGAAACTCCTGGCGCAGTTGTGGAGCTGGACCCGGTAGTCGTGACCGCGACCCGGTCGCCGCAACCAGCAAGCGAGCTAGCCGGCAACACATCGGTGGTGGAGAGCGAGGAAATCAGGCTCGTAAGCCAGGACAATGCAGCTGAGCTCCTCAATCGGGTGCCCGGTGTCTATGTGCACTCGAATGACGGCCAGGAACATCTGACGTCCATTCGTTCACCGGTCCTGACCGGGGGCGCCGGACAGGGCTCATTCCTCTTCCTTGAAGACGGCATTCCCTTGCGGGCGGCAGGTTGGGGCAATGTGAACGGACTCTTTGATGCCCACTTCGAGACTGCTGAGCGCGTCGAAGTTGTCCGCGGACCCGGTTCCGCGCTCTATGGCTCAAACGCCGTGCATGGCCTCATCAATGTCATTACGCCTGATCCAAGCTTCGTGAGTAAACGCACACTGTCGTTTGAAACTGGTGGCCACCGTGACAAAGGCACCGCGGATGTGACGGGCGCCATCACTGAAAACACGGCCTACCGGGCGAGCGTGTCGTTGCTGGAGGACTCAAGCTTCCGCGAACACGCAGGCGTCGGCCAGCAAAAGGCGACCGTGAGCCTTCTGCATGAAGCTAAAAACGACACCGTCAAATTCGTTGTCTCGGGCCAGAACCTCAATCAGGAAACGGCAGGGTTCATCCGGGGCTTTGAAGCCTACCGCGACAGTGACATCGCGCGGTCCAATCCGAACCCGGAAGCCTTTCGCGATGCATGGGCGGTCCGCAGCTCCCTTCGGTGGGACCACGAAATCAGCCCGAGCATGACCCTGTCGGTCACCCCCTTCGCCCGCGTCAATGACATGGAGTTCCTCCGCCACTTCGTGCCCGATCAGTCTCTTGAAGAAACAGGTCACTGGAGCGCCGGCGCATTGACCGCCCTGTATATCGACCTGGACGGCGGCCACTCGCTCGTTGCCGGGCTCGACCTTGAATACACGGACGGTTATCTGAAAGAGACCCAGTCACGCGCCACCTTCGGCAGCTTCCCGCAGGGCATCCACTACGACTTTGAAGCAACTCAGACGGTCGTCGCGCCCTACATCCATGCGGAGTGGCGGGTCGCGCCCAGAACACGTGTCACCACAGGCGTCCGCTTCGACTGGACCCGGTATGACTATGACAACAAGACGGCATCCAACACCGTCGGGCGCTTCCAAAGAGCCCCGGACCGTTCCGATGACTTCTTCAACGTCACGCCGAAACTGGGCATCGTCCACGAAGTGACCGAAGGCACCGAGGTCTATGCGAACCTTGCGCGTGCGGCCCGGGCACCTCAGGTGACAGACCTTTACCGCCTCCAGCGCAATCAGGTGATCGGCGACATCGAGTCCGAGACACTCGACAGCATCGAGATTGGTACACGAACCGAGATCGGCCCTGTATCTGCCTCCCTAGCCGGCTTCTATGCAGAGAAAGACAATTTCTTCTTCCGCGATGCAGACGGGTTCAACGTATCGGACGGTGAAACATCTCACCGCGGCATAGAGTTTGACGGCACGGCAAACCTGCCCTTCGGCTTTGATCTCGGCGTCTCGGGTACCTACGCCGTCCACCAGTACGAGTTTGACCGGCCGATCACGAGTGCGGCCCAGCAAACCGAAGCCATCCGTTCCGGCACCGATGTCGACACGGCCCCACGCTGGACCGGCAACGCTCGTCTTGGCTGGGAGTTCATGGACCGCGCCCGCGCAGAACTCGAATACGTCTTCGTCGACGAGTATTTCGTCGACGCAGCCAACATCAACGAGTATGACGGCCACAACGTGCTCAACCTGCGCGCTCGCGTTAACGTGACAGAAAACGTCCAGGTCACCGGCCGCATCATGAATATCGGCAACGTGGAATTTGCAGAGCGTGCGGACTTCGCATTCCGCAGTTTCCGCTATTTTCCGGGCGAACCCAGAACGGCCTATATCGGCACGTCTGTTTCTTTCTAGGCGCGTTCCACACAACATTCGTTCAACGAACCCGGCTGATGCCCCAGTGCCGCTGCGTCAGCCGGGTTTTTCGTTTTGCGGACAAGCCTGTCAGCAGCCGGAAACACCCCTGCTAAATCAGGCCAGAAGCTTGACTCACAAAGGGAAAAAGCCAAAGTGGCGCCCAAATTGGCTGCGCGCGTAGTTGCTGCACGTATTTGCGCTTGCGCCAATAAAAACGGGTCCCCTTAAACCCACCGCCCTTACGGGTATCGCAACATATTTCGATCGAGAGAAACTTCCCCATGAAGAAGCACAAAGTCCGCGTCTATCCGTCCAAGAAACATCTGCCGCGCGAGAAGCAACTCGCCTGGAAGATGGCCGAAGTCTGCGCTGACAAAGTGCCGGTCGAAAAAGACGTCGAGGCAATGATCATCAACCGCGTGATCGACAACGCCTCCGTCGCCATTGCCTCCGTCAACCGCCACGCACCGGCCACGGCCCGCGTGCAGGCGCTCGCCCATCCGCGCAAGGGCGGCGCAACGGTCTTCGGCATGCCGAACAACCAGCGCTATTGCGCCGAGTGGGCCGCATGGGCCAATGGCACCGCCGTTCGCGAACTCGACTTCCACGACACTTATCTGGCCGCTGACTATTCGCACCCCGGCGACAACATTCCGCCGATCCTCGCTGTGGCCCAGCAGACCGGCCAGACCGGCAAGAACCTCGTCCGTGGCCTTGCGGCAGGTTACGAACTGCAGGTGGATCTCGTAACCGGCATCTGCCTGCACGAGCACAAGATCGACCACATCGCTCACCTTGGGCCATCAGCTGCCGGCGGCATCGGCGCCATGATGAAGCTGCCGACGGAAACGATTTACCAGTCAATCCAGCAGGCGCTGCACACGACCGTGTCAACCCGCCAGTCACGCAAGGGCGAAATCTCGTCATGGAAGGCGTTCGCCCCGGCCCATGCCGGCAAGCTCGCCATTGAAGCCGTTGACCGCTGCATGCGCGGCGAAGGCGCACCGTCCCCGATCTATGAAGGTGAGGACTCCGTCATCGCCTGGATCCTGAACGGTCCGGATGCGGAATACACCGTGCCGCTTCCCACAGCCGGTGAACCCAAGCGCGCGATCCTCGATACCTACACCAAAGAACATTCTGCCGAGTATCAGAGCCAGGCGCTGATCGACCTTGCGTTCCGCATGGGCGAAAAGATCGACGATTTCGACAAGATCAAGGAAATCGTCATCCACACCTCGCACCACACCCACTACGTGATCGGCACGGGCGCAAACGACCCGCAGAAGATGGACCCCAAGGCCAGCCGCG
>JANQMQ010000300.1 GCA_028279995.1 Candidatus Phaeomarinibacter sp.
TTGATGCCATGTCGGACGCGCTCACTCATCGCGGCCCTGATGGTGAAGGGAGCTTCGTTTCAGGCGCCACAGGCCTGGTCCAGACAAGGCTGGCGATCATCGACCTCGAAACCGGCGACCAGCCATTGTTCGACGACGAGGGTCTTGCACTCGTTGCCAATGGTGAGATCTACAATTATCTGGAGCTGCGCCGCGAGTTTGGCGAGAACACATTCTCCACGCACTCGGATTGTGAGCCGCCTTTAAAGCTCTATCGAAGAGATGGTCTGCGCTTCGCCGACAGTCTGCGCGGTATGTACGCGATCGCCATGTATGACCCTGACGGCGAACGCCTGATCCTCGCGCGTGATCCCTTCGGTATCAAACCGCTTTACTATGCCGAGACCGACCAGGGGCTGATCTTCGCGTCGGAACCTCAGGCGATTCTGGCGACGGGGCTTGTCCAGCGCCAGATGGATGCTGCGGCGGCCGGCGAGCTGCTGCAGCTTCAGTTCACCACCGGGCGGAATACGGCCATCAAGGGTATTTCCCGCGTGCTGCCCGGAGAAACCCTCGTGATCGAACGTGGGCGGGTGCTTGAGCGCTACCGTCGCCCGGCACTTCCCGCAGGCGCACCAGTGGCGAGCAATGAGGAACGCGCCCTTGTGATGCTGGAAGACGCCTTGATCGACAGCGTTCGGGTCCATCAGCGCTCTGATGTTCCATATGGCATGTTCCTGTCTGGCGGCATCGACAGTTCAGTCATTCTTGCCTGCATGGCACGGCTCAATGATCAGCCGGTGCGTTGCTATACGGCCGGTTTCACCGGGACGAGGGTCAAGGACGAACGTGAACACGCAGCCCGTGTGGCATCCGCTACAGGTGCCGACCATGTCAGCATTGACGTAACCGAGGAAGACTTCTGGACGCTGTTGCCCGCAATGGCAGCCGCTGTTGATGATCCGACAGCAGACTACGCGATCATTCCAACATTCAAGCTGGCTTCGGTCGCTGCCCAGGACGTGAAGGTTGTCTTGTGCGGGGAAGGGGGTGACGAACTGTTCGCTGGATATGGACGGTATCGCGCTATCACCCGACCTACTTGGCTTGGAGGGCGTGCAATGCGTGCGCGTGGCGCCCTCGATGGTCTGAAGCTCTTGCGGTCGGAAACGCCAGAGTGGCGCGACGGCATTATGTCTGCATGGAACAAGGCAGGGCGTGACGGACGGTCTCGATTGCAAAGAGCCCAGGCTGTCGACTGCACCGACTGGTTGCCAAACGATCTTCTTATTAAGCTCGACAGGTGCCTCATGGCACACAGTCTGGAAGGTCGCACACCATTACTCGACCCAGCCATTGCCCAGGCTGCTTTCCTCCTGCCGGACGCGTTGAAGCTGAAAGGTCGGATCGGCAAATATCTTCTACGCGCCTGGCTAGCAAAGCACCTGCCTGAAGCAGAACCATTTGCCCGTAAACGTGGCTTCACAGTCCCAGTGGGCGAGTGGATTTCAGGCCGTGGCCC
>JANQMQ010000365.1 GCA_028279995.1 Candidatus Phaeomarinibacter sp.
GCTTGCCGGCTTCCACCAGCTCAACCACGGCATGTTCCAGCTCGCATCCGGCTACCGGGATCGCGGCATGGGGGCCTACTCCGAGCTGCAGCAGGCTGAATTCGCGCTGGTGACGGGTGGCTGTGTAGCCGTCCTTTTCAGAGGCGAATTCAGCCTGCTGCAGCTCGGAGTAGGCGCCCATGCCGCGATCCCGGTAGCCGGAAGCGAGCTGGAACATGCCGTGGTTGAGCTGGTGGAAGCCAGCGAGCGTAACGAACTGGTACTTGTAGCCCATCGCTGCGATTTCCTGCTGGAAGGTCTCGATCGTTTCCTTGTCGAGATTGGCTTCCCAGTTGAAGGAAGGTGAGCAGTTGTAGGCCAGAAGCTGGTCCGGGTATTCCTTCTTGATGGCTTCCGCGAAGCGGCGGGCATCGTCGAGGTTCGGCTTGGAGGTTTCCCACCACAGCAGGTCAGCATAAGGAGCAAATGCCAGGCCACGCTTGATGCAGTGGTCAACGCCCATGCCTTCCTTGATGCGGAAGAAGCCTTCAGGTGTACGGCCTGCATCGAAGTCGATGAACTCGTGATCGCGTTCGTCGATGTCAGACGTGATCAGGTTGGCTGATTCAGCGTCCGTACGGGCCATGATCAGGGTCGGAACGCCCATCACGTCAGCACCGAGGCGGGCTGCGTTGAGGTTACGCTCGTGCGCCTTTGTCGGGATCAGCACCTTGCCGCCGAGGTGGCCGCACTTCTTTTCAGAAGCAAGCTGGTCTTCGTAGTGGACGCCGGCAGCGCCCGCTTCGATGTAGGCCTTCATGATTTCGAAGCAGTTGAGCGGGCCGCCGAAGCCGGCTTCCGCATCAGCGACGATCGGCAGGAACCAGTCGCGCTTTGCGCCACCTTCTGAATGTTCGATCTCGTCAGCGCGCTTCAGTGTGCGGTTGATCTTGCGGGCCAGTTCCGGGCCGGAGTTGGCCGGGTACAGGGACTGGTCCGGGTAGGTCGTGCCGGCGGTGTTGTTGTCGGCTGCAACCTGCCAACCGGACAGGTAGATGGCCTTGAGGCCGGCGCGGGCCATCTGCATGGCCTGGTTGCCGGACAGGGCGCCCAGTGAGTGCACGCGCTCTTCGGTGTGGATCAGGTCCCACAGCTTGTTGGCGCCGCGTGTGGCGAGCGTGTACTCGATCGGGAAAGAGCCGCGCAGCTTTTCCACGTCTTCCACTGAGTAGTTACGCTTGACGTTGTCGAAGCGGCCCTTCGGGGCGGACGGGATGATGTCGTAGAAGGTCTTGCTCATAAGACTGATCCTTCGGTTTCTTCGAGTTGTGCGCAGGCGCAACCCCCTGGGGGAGCCATCACGTGCGCGGTTGGAATTCGTCGTCCCGGCAGGTGCGTGCATCCAATGCAGGCACCTGCCGATTTCGTGCGCACATAAATGACAAAGAGGCCCCAAGAGTCCACAAGCTGAGGGAAACATTCGGGTGAACGTGTTGACAGATGTGTGGGGATAGTTTGTAAACTTGTTAAGTTTGTAAAGTATGAGGGCCATATGGCCACAAAATCCACATCAGACGCGGCGTCAAATGGCGGTACCGGCGGTTCTTCCGGCAAAAGGACGCAGAAAGTTTTTGCGGGGCCCCGGGTGCGGCGGCTGCGGCGGGAGCAGGGGCTGACCCAGGCGGCCATGGCCGAACAGCTGGGTATTTCCGCCAGTTATCTCAATCTGGTGGAACGCAACCAGCGCCCGGTGAGTGCGCAGCTGCTGCTGAAGCTGGCCGACAGCTTTGACCTGGATATCCGGGAGCTTTCGGGCGACGACGAGGCACGCGCCTTTGCGGAGCTCAATGAGGTTTTCGCGGACCCGCTGTTTCAGAACGCGGGGCTGTCGCGCCAGGACGTGCAGGATGTGGCTGCCGCGAGCCCCAGCGTGGCCGACGCCATCACGTCGCTCTATCAGGCCTATCGGGAGCAACTGGCCGGACAGGGGCTGGGGCTTGGGCCGGTGGCGCCGACCGAGATCATCGCGGACCGGGACAAGAGCGACCATCTGGACGTGATGAAGTTCCCGGTTGAGGAAGTGCGCGACTACATCCACGCCAACCGTAACCATTTCGGCGAGCTGGATGACGCGGCGGAAGCGCTCTACGACTATCGTGACTTTGCGCAGGACGAACTCTATATCGGCCTGCGGCGGCACCTTGATGAAGCGCATGGGCTGAGTGTCCGGGTGATGCCGGTGGAGGTGCTGGGCGCCACGACGCGGCGGTTTGATCGGCATGGGCGGCGGATCCTGCTGTCTGAAGTGCTTGATGGCCCGGCGCGGACCTTTCAGCTGGCGTATCAGATTGCCTATCTGGAGCAGTCGGATCTCATCGAGCGGATGGTCAAGGCGTCGTCGCTTCAGGGCGACGAGACGTTACGGCTGGCACGAATCAGCCTGGCGAACTATTTCGCGGCCTCGCTCATCATGCCCTATACGCGGTTTCACTCGGCGGCGGAGGAAA
>JANQMQ010000706.1 GCA_028279995.1 Candidatus Phaeomarinibacter sp.
ATGTTCGCGCCCCAGCATCACGCCGCCATGAAACATGTGGGGCCTGTGCGCGCAGAGCTCGGCACCCGCACCATCTTCAATCTGCTCGGGCCCCTCTCCAACCCGGCGGGCACCAAGCGCCAGCTCATCGGCGTGTTCTCGCGGGAGTGGTGCGAGCCGCTAGCGCATGTGCTGCAGAATCTCGGCGCAACGCACGCCATCGTTGCCCATGGCTCTGACGGGCTGGACGAACTCACCACCACCGGCGTGAGCTATGTCAGCGAACTGTCGGACGGTGTCGTGCGCAACTACGAGGTGACGCCGGAAGATGCGGGCCTTGATCGCGCCAAGCCTGAAGACCTGGTCGGCGGCGACGAAAACGAAAACGCCGATGCCCTGCGCGCCCTGCTGGACGGCAAGGCCGGTCCCTATCGCGACATTGTCGTGCTCAACGCCGCCGCCGCCCTCAAGGTAGCCGGCAAGGCCGAGACATTGCAGGCCGGTGCCAAGCTGGCGGAAGCCGCCATTGACGGCGGCAAGGCCAGAGCTGCTCTTGACGCGCTGGTGACCTCCAGCAATCAGGCCTGAGTACGATGGACATTCTCTCCCAGATAGCTGCCTACAAGCGCGAAGAAATTGCCGCAGCCAAGCAGGCTGTGCCCCTGGCAGAAGTTGAGAAGCGTGCCGCCGAAGCGCCCGCCGTACGGCCCTTTGCCAAGGCGCTTGAAGCAGCACAAACTTCCGGCTACGGACTGATTGCCGAAATCAAGAAGGCCAGCCCCTCAAAAGGTCTTATCCGTGCGGACTTTGATCCGCCGGCGCACGCAAAAGCGTATGAAGACGGCGGCGCGACCTGCCTGTCTGTTCTCACGGACACGCCCTCCTTTCAGGGCAAGCCGGATTATCTTATCGCCGCGCGCAATGCGTGCTCGCTCCCGGTCCTGCGCAAGGACTTTCTGTTCGAGCCCTATCAGGTGGCTGAAGCCCGCGCGATGGGCGCGGACTGCATCCTCATCATCATGGCCTGCACCACAGATGCGGAAGCCACCGACCTGGCCGCCGCCGCCCGCGACCATGGCATGGATGCGCTGGTGGAAGTGCATGACGCGGAAGAACTCACCCGCGCCCTCAAACTGGACTGCCGGATGATCGGCATCAACAACCGCAATCTGCGGACGTTTGAGACGACGCTCGCAACTACAGAAGAACTCGCGCCCAAGGTCACCGGCGACCGGTTCATTGTTGGAGAAAGCGGCATTGCAAATCATGCCGACATCGAACGCCTTGCAGCCGCTGATGTGCGCACCTATCTCGTCGGCGAAAGTCTGATGCGGCAGGACGATGTTGCCGCCGCCACCCGGTCCCTCCTGAAAGGATAAGATCCATAGCTCAAGCCCTTCCCCAAGGTTACGTCATCCGTCAGGCACGTCCTGATGAAGCAGCGCTTTTGCCCGCTATTGAAGATCGTGCGGGTACTCTCTTTCGCGAGTCATCCCATCCGGAAGTGGACGGCCACGATGCCGGATCACCCCAGCTGTTCCGGGCGCACATCAATCAGAGCCTGTGCTTCGTGATGGTGGACGACGGTAACACCCCCATCGGCTTTGCGACCTGTGGGGTGCTCGACGGCGCACTGCACTTGTATGAGTTGGCGATGGTGCCGGAACATGGCGGCAAAGGGTTGGGCAAGACATTGATCGAGACCGTGTGCGAGGAAGCCCGCGCGCGCAACCTCGGTGCGGTGACGCTGTCCACCTTCACTGACGTTGCCTGGAACGGTCCGTTCTATGAGCGTGTCGGTTTCCGGATTCTCACGGACGATGAGCTATCGCCTGGTCTGCATCTGGTGAAGAACCATGAAGCCGACATCGGCCTCACCCATCGCTGTGTCATGCGGCGGGAGGTCTGAATGGCGAAAGACGGTCTCACGCATCTGGATGATCAGGGCAACGCCGCCATGGTGGACGTCTCCACCAAAGCCGTGACGGCCCGTGAGGCCATCGCCGGCGGACGCATCACCATGTCTGCTGAAGCCTTCGAGGCGCTGACCAGCGGCATGTCTCCCAAAGGGGACGTCATGGCTGCCGCGCGTATCGCCGGCATCATGGCGGCCAAGAAGACAAGCGACCTGATCCCACTGTGTCATCCCCTGCCATTGTCAAAAGTCGCCGTCGACTTCGTGACACATGCCGACGACCACGCCGTTGAGGTGACTGCTACCGCCCGCACCACTGGCCAGACCGGCGTCGAGATGGAAGCCCTGACCGCCGCGAGCATTGCGTGCCTGACGCTCTATGACATGCTCAAGGCCGTCGACAAGGCAATGGTCATCAGCGATATCCGCCTGCTGAAGAAGTCAGGCGGCAAGTCCGGCGACTATTCCGCCGACTAGTCGCCCTGCCGGAACCAGCCCTTTTTCCGCTTGACGCAAATTGAGAACCAAAATAGAACATTTGTATTGTTTCGGTTTTGTTCTGATTTGATTTGTTTCGGGAACGAAACCGCAACCTGGACGCGTCGGCATGCGGGCTGGTGCGCCGTACACGGACTGTGTGGACTCTTC
>JANQMQ010000384.1 GCA_028279995.1 Candidatus Phaeomarinibacter sp.
CCATCTCGCACATGTCCTGGGGCGCCGTGCTGACGCCTGACTACAATGAGCGCTCCACCATCCAGGGCTTCCGCGAATTCGCGCTCATTGCAGGCATGATCTTTGTGCTGCTGGTGCCGGTCTTCATCGAGGCCATGCAGCCGGAGAATGTTGGTGCAGCGCGTGTGGCCTCCATGGGCTGGTATGTGCTCATTCTCCTGCCCATCACCGTGCTGATCGCCGTGTGGCTTGTGCCTGAGCGCAAGGTGCCTGATCCGATACATGTGCCATGGAAGGAAGCGATTGGCATTCTCTTCCGCAATCGCCCGCTGCGTCTTGTCCTGATTGCTGACCTTCTTGGCGGCATTTCCGGCGGCATCGTGACGGCACTGTTCCTGTTCCTCGCCGATGATGTGCTGCGGCTCGAACTGGCCAGCCTTCTGATCCTCGTCTACCTGACCTCGGGGTGCATCTTCGTACCGATCATGATCCGGCTGTCGCATATCTGGGGCAAGCACCGAACGCTCGCTTACTCATCACTGTTCTCCGCTGCGACCGTGCCGCTGATCTTCCTGGTTCAGCCTGGTGACTTGTGGTTTGCAATCGCGGTGTGGATTTGTCTGGGCGTCAACATGGGGGCAGGACCATTCCTGTTCCGCTCCATCATGGCGGATGTGGCCGACCACGACCATGTGGAGGGGGGCAACCAGCGCACCGGGCTTTTCTATGCGCTGCTCACCATGACCAACAAGCTGGGCTCCGCGCTGGCCATCGGCATCACCTATCCGGTGCTGGCGTGGATTGGCTTTATTCCGGGCATTGAAAACACGCCCGCCGCCGAGGATGGCTTGCGCATTCTTTATGTGCTTCCGCCTGTCGTTCTGGGCGTGCTGGTTGCCTGGGTGATGTGGCACTTCCCGATTGATGCGGAACAGCAAGGGGAAAACCGGCGCATCCTGTCGGAACGCGCTGCTGCTGCCGAAGGAGCGGGCGGTGCCGCAGGTGCCTCTGTTGCTCCGCTTGGTCGGTCTGCGGACTGATAATCGGTCCACGGACTCCCCATATGATCCGCTGAACCCGTTGCGTCACCAGTAAGAAGCGTATTTTCAATGGCCAGTTTGAAGCTGACACCGCTGCGTCTGCTCGCGTTTGCATCCCCGGCGGCTCCTATTGCCGCCATGGGGCTGCCGATCGCGGTTTATCTGCCGCCGTTCTATGCCACTGAAATGGGGCTCGGCCTTGCGGTTGTCGGCACGGTCTTCATGGTGGCGCGCTTCTGGGATGTCTTTACTGACCCGGTTCTGGGACTTGTGTCCGACAAGTATCCCACGCGCTGGGGCCGTCGCCGCCACTGGATCGTCGCCTCGCTGCCGGTGATGTTGATTGCAACCTACATGCTGTTCATCCCAACAGCCCCGGTGTCGGCCACTTATCTTCTCGGCTGGATGGTGATCCTCTATATCGGCTGGACGCTGCTGACACTGTCGCACATGTCCTGGGGGGCGGAACTCACGCCGGACTACAATGAACGATCACTCGTGCAGGGCTGGCGCGAGGGGGCGCTGATCCTCGGCATGCTCCTTGTACTGATCACACCGGCGGTCATCGATTACATCGGCCCGGAGGATGTCGGCACGGCGCGTGTCGCGGCCATGGGCTGGTTCGTGATCATCCTGTTGCCGATCGCTGTTCTAGCCGCGGTGACGCTGGTTGGTGAACGCGAAGTGCCCGAGCCCAAGCATGTGCCGTTCCGGGAGGCGGTGGGTGTGCTGTTGCGCAACGGGCCGCTGCGGCGTCTGCTGGCCGCAGATCTCGCCAACGGCATCGGCTCCGGCACCATGGCGGCACTGTTTATCTTCGTGGCCGCTGATGTGCTCAAGATGGGCTCCTGGTCCAGCGTCATCCTGCTTGCCTATTTCGGTGCCGGGGTCATCTTCGTGCCGCTGATGATCAAACTGTCCTACATCTTCGGAAAGCACCAGACGCTTGCCGCCTCCGCCATCCTCAATGGCATGGGGTTGCCCTTGATATATCTTGTCGGCCCCGGCGACGTGCTGATGATGGTGATCTTCACCGCCCTGTTCGGGATCAACCTTGGCGCGGGATCGTTCCTGCTGCGGTCTGTCATGGCCGATGTCGCGGATCATGATCAGGTGGAAACAGGAAACCAGCGCACGGGGCTGTTCTTTTCGCTGCTCACCATGACAAGCAAGATCGGCGCGGCGTTGGCCGTCGGTGTGACCTACGCGCTCATTGATGGTCTTGGCTTTGTTCCTCAGGGGGAAAACACGCAGGCCGCGCTGGACGGGGTCCGTGCCACATTCGTCTGGCTGCCGACCGTCATGTACTTTGCCGTGGGCTTCACCATGTGGCGTTTTCCACTTGATGAAGCCCAACAGCAGGAAAACCGCCGGATCATCATGGAACGTACCGAACGCGAACCGCCCATCGTTCCGTTCGAGTAGTCCGGCAGGCGCGCTTACTCAGCCGCGTCCGTAGCAGCGCGCAGGTTTGCAAAGATGTCCATGCCGAAGTCGCCGTCATAGGCCTCTTCCGGCGTGGCCCGAACGGCCTTGTCGAGTGCGACAGCATCCGGCCCGATGAGAATGCGCCAGGTTTCAGACTTCACACCATCAAGAATGACCGTCGCCGCCTGTGCCGCCGTCGTGGCAGCGCTGTCGCGGAAATGATCGTTGACCGCCTTTGCCTCTTCTTCGCTCAGGGCCTCTTCCGCATCGCTGAATTCACGGAAGGTGCTGCGCGCAATGTTGGTCCCGATATGGCCGGGCATCACGACGCTGCATTTGACGTGCGGCGCGTTGAGGCGCAGGTCGTTGATCAGCGCTTCAGTGAATCCCTTCACCGCAAACTTTGAGGCGGAATAGGCCGTGTGCGCCGTATCCGAGCCAAGACTTGCCCAGAAGCCGTTGACCGAACTCACATTCACGATGTGGCCTTCGTCGGCGGCGATCAGCATCGGCATGAAGGCGCGGGCATTGTTGTAGACGCCGAACCAGCAGACATTGAATGTCCGTTCCCAGCTCTCCCGCGGCGTGGTGACAAAGCTGCCGCCGCCGCCGATGCCTGCATTGTTGAACAGCAGGTGGATGTGGTCGATGTCATGAGCCTCACGCACATGATCGCGGAAGGCGTTGACCTGGCCCTCGTTGCTGACATCCGCCTTGAAGCCGGTCACCTTCACGCCCTGCGGTGCGTTCGTCATGGCGATGTTGATGGTTTCCGTCATGTCCTCTTCGGACACGTCGCAGATGGCAACGCTGCATCCCGCTTCGGCGAGCTGGCGTGTCAACTCGCGGCCAATGCCCGAGCCGCCGCCTGTCACAACGGCGATCTTTCCACTGAAATCCTTCATGGGTGTTTCCTCATCGTTTTTGTTTCGCCGCAACCATACGTGCCGGGCGAGGGATGGGAAACATCAAAGGCGTTGAGATCGTCAGTGCCGAAGTCAGCAGCAGCCGCACCCGCCAATGTCGGCCAGTCCATGCGGGTTGTAGGCGCGGGACACAGCCTCGCGGGATATCTCGGCGCTGGCGTCGAAGTCCGCCTTGGCCCGGGCCTGCATGTCCGGCGACATCAGGAAGTCGAGAGCTGTCATGGCGAGCGACTTGGCGCCATCCACCACGGCCTTGTCACCCAAATCCGAGCCTGCCCATTTGGCGAATTCGGGATTGTGGATCACGACGTTTGCCGGGGCGCAGGAAATCATCGGGTGGATCGACGGCACTCGGTGGGACACGTTCCCCATGTCCGTGGACCCTGCGGAACTCGACGGCAGCATCGACAGGTCGATGAACTCGCGGCCCAGCGTCTCAGCGTTCTTCACATAGGCTTCGGAGATCGCAAAGCTGGTTTTCATGTCCAGATAGTCGGCCTTTGCCCATTCCACTTCAGCGCGGCAGCCGGAAGACAGCGCCCCTGCATCAAAGCAGTTCTGTACGCGCTGTTTCAGATCAGCCAGTTCACCGGCATTCTTGGCGCGCACGTAAAACAGGCCGGATGCCTTGTCCGGCACGATATTGGGGGCAAGGCCGGTCTCGGTGAAGATGCCGTGGATGCGTTCTGTCGGGCGGATGTGCTGCCGCAGTTGCGCCAGTGTCTGGTAGGCGGTGACCAGCGCATCCAGCGCGTTGAGCCCGGCATGGGGCATGGCCGACGCATGGGCTGACTTGCCGTGATAGGTCACCTTTACTTCACTGACGCAGATGCACGGCATGGTTTCGAGGTCGATACCGGCCGGGTGCACCATCATGGCCGCGTCCAGCCCGTCAAAGGCGCCTTCCTGTGCCATCAGTTCCTTGCCGCCGCCCATCTCCTCCGCTGGGGTGCCGAGATAGCGGATGCGGCCGGGCAGCTTACCGCTTAGGCCAGCGAGACCCAGCGCGGCGCCAAGGCCGGTGGTGGCGATGATGTTGTGGCCGCACGCATGGCCGATGCCAGGCAAGGCGTCATACTCGGACAGGATGGCCACTTCCGCACCGCCATCACCGAAGGACGACGCATAGGCCGTCTCGAGACCAAAGGCATTGCGCTTGGTTTCAAGGTCATGCTTCTCAAGCGTGTCCGCCAACAGACCTGCCGCGAAGTGTTCCTCAAAGGCCAGCTCTGGCTTTGCGTGTATCTGGTGGCTGATGTCGATCAGCTCCGGCGCCATGGCGTCGATGCGGTCGCAGGTCTCGCGCTTCAGGGCATCCAGATCACTCACGGGGCAGGCTCCTTTGTGGCATAAGTCGCATTCAGCTTAGCGAAGGCATCCGCCCTTGGACAGGGCATGGTTTGGAGACGGGAAGAGTATGACGCAGGTCACGCGCGGCGATACACACATCCATGTGTATGAGGGTGAGGCGGGTGAGACGCCGATCATCCTCGTGCACGGCTTTGCGTCCGACCATGTCACCAACTGGGTCGCACCGGGATGGATTGCGCCGCTGGCCGAGGCTGGGTTTCGTGCCATCGCGCCGGACCTGCGCGGCCACGGACAGTCCACAAAGCACTATGACCCTGCGTCATACGCGCTTGAGGAAATGGCCGCAGATGTCGCTTTGCTGATCGAGACACTCGCTGCCGGGCCGGTGCCGGTCATGGGGTATTCCATGGGCGCGTTCACGTCGGCCGTGCTTGCCGCCTCACGTCCCGAACTGGTCTCGCGGCTTGTGCTGGCGGGGGTGGGCGAGAACATGCTGCGGGAAACCGGCTATCGCAATGAAGAGATCGCCCAGGGATTGTTGCAGGAAGATGTGCCGCCGCCGGCAAAGGAGGTGCCGCGCCGCTTCCGGCTGTTCGCGGATCAGACAGGGGCGGACAGACAAGCGCTGGCGGCCTGCATTCGGGGTATCGGCAAGGTCTTTTCGGCAGAAGAGCTTGGGGCTATTTCAGCGCCCACGCTGGTGATTGCCGGCGAGACGGACGACGTCGCCCGTGACCCGGCACCGCTGGCGGCTCTTGTTCCCGGGGCTGAATGTGTGGTGGTGCCGCGGCGTGATCACATGCGCGCGGTGGGTGACAAGGTCACCAAGGCCGAGGTACTTCGCTTCCTGAGCGCCGCCCATTAAAGCAAAACGGGCCGGACCACTCCCCCAAGTGATCCGGCCCGCGCAAGGAGGGACGAGCTCCTTATGTGGTGTCGGCTTCGCTTCTAGAACGCGTAGCCGACGCCAAAGGTCAGGGCTTCATTGTCGCTGGTGCCCAGATCAACTGTCTCGGAATAGACGAGGCTCAGATCCAGTCCGTAGAGCGTGTAGCCAAGGCCGATGTTCCAGTCGGAATAATCGTCCTGTGCGCCTTCATCAAACTCCTGGAAGTTGTAGCCGCCCGAGATGGTCACGTCGTAGGGAAGCGGCACTTCAACGCCCAGCTGGTAGTAGAAGGCATCGCCGGTGTCGCCGAAGAATTCCGGTGACCAGGCAAGCCCGATGCTGGCAGAGGCAAAGTCGAAGTCATAGCCAAGCGAGCCGTAGAGCTCGAGGAAGTCATAGTCCAGGTTTTCCGTTGCACCCGGGTACCAGTAGTAAAGGAAGCCGACGTCGTAGGAGAGCTCCGGCAGGGAGTCGATCGAATTGGCGAACCCGAAATAGCCGTCCACTTCGAGAGATGCCTGATCACCATCGTTGAAGTCCACATTGGAACCCCATGCACCCACATAGAAGCCGGTTGGGTGCGCCCAGTCGATGCCGCCCTGAATGGCCGCTTCGTTGTCGGTCTGCGTCACGCCGCGATAGATGTAGTCGGTGAAGAAGCCCACATTGCCCGACAGCTCACCGCCGAAAATGGTCAGGCCTTCTTCCGCCGGCTCCGGGGCTGCCTCTTCAGCAAGGGCAGGCTGCGTGAGCAGTGCTGCGGATGCCAGAACCAGCGCGGATGCCGCGGTCGTGAGACCATGCTTCGAGAGTATCCCAGTCTTATCCCTAGTCGTCGTCATGTGTAGAGCCCTTCTATACTCATGGATCGAGCGCTTACATTTCACTTTTGAGTAGAGTGAGAAGTAGCGTTCGCAAAACAGCTGTTTTTGCGTCAAGGGAATCCAGTGGTTCCCAGTCTTCTGTCAGAACCTATTGCCGGAGGAGTGGCGTTAGGCCTCATTCCTCGCTATCAGCGTTATGACTTTTCGTCAAAGACTCTAAGTTATTGAGTTAATGGTGTTTTCGCCCAAGTAATGATCACTGTCACAAAGTGAGTGCCCAGTTTTTATGCTGCGTATGCGAATGCCTAGATTTTGCGCTGCAAAACGGGTGTCAAAAACTCGCAATGCATGCGTCATTTTTGGGCGACAAAAATGTCACATAACAAAAAAACCGCTGAATTCAGCGGTTTTTCATAATGGTTCTCAAGTAGATCGCGCTGTGTCTGGGGTCTATTTGACGGCCATGACCTCGATTTCGATCTTCAGATCCGGTGATGCGAGCGATGAAACGCCAATCATAGTGACGCAGGGCGCCTGACCTCCGAAGAACTTCATGACGGGCCCGGCTGCCTGAGCGGAGTTTTCTTCGGTGAGCCCCACCACATAGACGCGCATGGCCGTGATGTTGTCCGGTCCGGCACCTGCGGCTTCCAGCCCCTTTCTCACATTCTCCACTGCGATGGCTGACTGGTCTTTCAGCGCCTCGGGAATGGGATCACCATTGCGGCTCCAGGCCACCTGGCCGGACATGAAAATCATCTGACTACCGGTAGCAGTCGTGACCTGCGTGTACCCCATGGCGCCCGCATCCGGCATATTGTCCGGGTTGATCTTTTCAATGCTCATTTGTTTCTCCCTGTCGTTTGACGTGTTGGTTGTCTGGCGGCACGCCTATCGCGCGACTTGTGGCGCAAAGCCAAGATGCATGCCTGCATCCGTAATCAGCGTTTCGCCGGTGATGTGCTCGCCGCCCTCGCAGGCAAAGAACACGGCAGCATCCGCCACCAGCTCTGGTGTGCCGGCCTGCTTCAGCGGCATGGTGGCTTCCTGGTCGGCGACGATCTGCTGATACATGTTGTCGCCGAACTTGTCCTTGAACCAGCGTGTGCCGATGAAGCCGGGGCAGATGGCGTTGACGCGCACTTCCGGTGCCAGCGAGCGGGCAAGGGACAGGGTCATGGTGTTGAGCGCGCCCTTGGAGGCTGCGTAGGCGACCGATGACCCGATGCCTGCGACCCCTGCAATCGACGACACATTCACGACCTTGCCCTTGCCGTTCTCCTTTAGGTGCGGCAGGCAGGCGCGGATCATCTGGTACGGGCCGACGACGTTGAGGCCGTAGATCCAGTGGAAGTCCTCAGCGTCAAGATCATCAAGTTTGTTGTGGTCGGCGAACTTGGTGCCGCCCGCATTGTTGACGAGAATGTCGATGCGTCCAAACGCATCCACGGTTTCCTGGGCCATGCGGCGGCAGTCTTCGTCCTTTGACACATCCGCCTGCACAAGCAGCGCCTTGCCGCCTGCCGCTTCACATGCTTGTGCGGTTTCTTCGGCTTCGGCCTTACTTTTCGTAAAATTGATCACCACATTAGCGCCACGTTCTGCCAGCTTGATGGCAATGGCGGCGCCAAGGCCTGTGGCAGAGCCGGTGACAATGGCAGTCAAACCGTCGATACGCATTATGTCCTCCCTCGCGGTGTATTTGTTGCGCCCACTAAGGCGGGGATGGGCCCGGACTGCAAGTCCGGAGTGGTGAAAACTGGGAGGCTAAGATGACAGCAACATCCAAAACGGTTTCAGGCGCGGACCTTCCGTCCAGACTGGCAGAAGCCCCTGACCGCATTCGGCTGGAACCGGTTTCCGGCGAAGTCGTGGTGACCATGGGCGACATCCAGATCGCCCGCACGCGCAATGCCATCCGCCTGCATGAGGGTGACTACACGCCGATGATCTATGTGCCGGCCACGGATGCGGATTTCAGCGGCCTCACCAAGACGGATCACACCACCTACTGTCCCTTGAAAGGCGAGGCGTCCTACTACTCGGTCTCGGCTGGCGGCGAGGCCGGTGTCAACGCGGTCTGGACTTATGAAGATCCGTTTGCCGAGTGGGCCGACATCAAGGACCATCTGGCGTTCTACACGGATCGCATTAAGGTCGAAGAGCGCTAGGCTCGCGGGACATGAGGGGAGACATCATGCGTCAGTTCATTCTTGCAGGTGCGTTTGTTGCAGCATTTGCAGCGACGGCATCTGCGGAGCCGGTCAGCAAATATTCCGACATTGACCTTGAGGTCTGCCCCAAGGGGCAGGACTTCGGCGAGGAGCCTGCCTATGAAGCCATCTGTCCGGGTCCGGAGGGGTGGGAGCTACGCGTTATGGAAGGGGACCTGCGCTTCTGGGTCGAGCCACGCCGCGCGGGCGAGCGGACCGAGATGCATTTCCAGACCCTGTCGGCATTCAACAATGTGAACAGCAAGGCAGAATGGCGCGGGGAGATTGCCGCCGGGTCCTTTGAACCTTATGCCATGATCCTGCGCTATTTCACCGACAGCGGCATGGGCGAGGATCGAGGCAATGTACTTGTCGTGACCAAGGTGCCCGCAACGCCCGGCGAGCGGTCCTGTCACATCGGATACGTAGACGCCAAGGCCGTTGAGAATGCCAACGAGCTTGCGCAACAGATTGCCGACACGACGGCCGACCGTTTTGACTGTGAAACGCACGTCCCGCTAACCGTGTCGCCTGGTGGGCCCGCATTGCCATAAGGGGGCCGTGTCAGCGTGCCGAGAGCCTGAACGGTTCGCCAATCATCTCTTCAGACAGGGTCCACAGGCGCGCTGCTGTGTCGGCATCCTGTGCTTGGGGTGCCCGCTTGGCCTCGCCGACCTTTCCGCGTAACTCCATCAAACCTTGGGGGCCGTAGTAGTCACCGCCCTTGACCGTGCCGGAGAGGGCCGCGTGCAGCGCTGGCTGCGCGGCTGACTTGTTGGAGTGCGTGATGAACGGCCCGAGTATCTTCAAGGTGTAGTACTGCGCCCGCGGCATGTCGGTGAACAACCCACTGTCGGAGCCGCCGGGATGGACACTCAGCGAGACCAGTTTGCGACCCGCAGCCTTCAACCGGCGATCCAGCTCATCGCCGAACAGCAGGCAGGCGAGCTTGGACTGGCAGTATGCCGTGTCCGGCTTGTCCGGCTTCGTGCAGTGAATATCATCGAAACGGATGGCGCCGTTCTTGTGGGCGACGCTGCTCAGGGAAACAATGCGTGACTGGGGGGTGTCCGGCATCATGTCCAGCAACAGCGAGGTCAGCAGCATGTGACCGAGGTGATTGGTCATGAACTGCACTTCGTAGCCATTGGCGGCCGTGCGTCCTCCATAGTCCAGCACGCCGGCATTGTTGATCAGCACATCCAGATGATCATGCCGCTGGCGAAACTCTGATGCTGCCTTGCGGATCGACTCGAAGTCACCGAGGTCAACAATCAGGATCTCGAATGTGCCCTTGCGCACTTTCTTCTGCATCGCCGCCATTGCGGCCTCTGCCTTTTCGGCGCTCCGGCATGCCAACACAGTGTGATAGCCGGCTCGTGCCATGCCGAGGGCCGTTTCAAAGCCGATGCCGTTGTTGGCGCCGGTCACGACCGCAGTCTTATTGCTGGCCATCGGATCAATCTCCCGTTGAAGGTTTGAGGTGAAGGGTTGTTTCAACAAACTGCATGGCGTCGGCGGCAAATGCGGCATCGGGGCGCCTGTCTAGCTGGGTCGGGCGGAGTACCGGATCGAGGCGGGCACGCAACATGGCGCCAAGCTGATCCAGCACGAAGGATGCGGCAGCGGCGGGGGCGTCGTGGCCGATCTCGTCACGGCGTTGAAGCAGCAGTTCCAGCAGCCCGCCATACATGGCTGACTGGATTTCGAGATGATGCTTGCGCAGTTCGGGATGGGCTGTGGCAACGACGAGGGCGGCGGCCTTGTATTCGCGCCGATCCTTGGTGCTGGCGAGAGAAAAGCTGACGAAGGATCCAAGGATGTCGCGAATGGTTGCGCCTTCCCAGCGGGCCGGCTCAACGGCGTCCTGACTTATCTGCGCATAGTCTTCCATCATGCGGTGGTAGAGGGCGTATAGCAGCGCCTGCTTGTCCTTGAAGTGATGGTAGACGGAGCCAACGGAGGTCTTGGCCCGTTTGGCAATGTCGGCCACGGATGTGGCCTCGATACCCTGTTTCAGGATCAGCGTTTCTGCCGCATCCAGCAATGCATTCTGCGTACGGGTGCTGCGGGATTGCTGTCCCTCGCGGCGCCAATGCAGGTTGGAAGTCCAGCGATTGGTTTTTTTCATTGCGAACAATCGGAAATGAAACCGAATTTGTGTTCAGTTTTATTGCCATGCGGGCTAAGGTCTGTCAAGAAAACCGAATTCCTATTCTAATATTGTGGAGCTCTCTATGGTGTTCTGGACTGCTGCCCCAGTTGTCGAGCCTGTCGGGGGTGCTGCTGCATTCCGCATGACGGCGCTGCCTCAGGCCTGTGTGGGCCCGGACGACCATCAGTTCTTCATGGGTGGGGTTGCCATGGCGGCTGCCACGGACGCTTTGGAGCGGACCACCGGCAAGCCGCTGCTATGGGCAACGATCCAGTTTCTCAGCCACGGCTTTCTCGGCGACGAGATCGACATCGGCGTCGAGGCGGTCGGTGGCGGCCGCAACGTGATGCAGATGATGGCAACTCTTTCCAAGGGGGATGTGGTTCTGCAGCGGGTGATCGGCGCCCTGGGTGAGCGACCGAACGGCAGGGAAGATGTTTTTGTATCAATACCTGATGTGCCGCCGCCGGATGGCTGCGCGCCCAAGGCGGACGACACGTTTGGCCGCCCCGACAATCTGCTGGCCCAGTTCGAGCGGCGGACGGCGGTGGAGGACAATGACAAGGGCTATGAGTGCATGTGGATGCGGCCCCTGTTTGATGCCCAGGTGAGCGCATCGCTGCTTGCTCTCATGTCAGACTTCTTTCTCGGAGCGCACCCGGTCACCCGCGGCGGTACCAGCCTCGACAATACACTGCGGGTGCATGCAACGGTGCCGACTGAGTGGGTACTGTGCGTCACCCAGTATGCGGGCTTCGTGCGCGGCGCGGTTCACGGTTCGCAGCACATGTTCTCTCAGAACGGTGTCCTGCTCACGAGTTCAAGCCAGACAGGGTTGCTGCCAAACCGCCGCAAGGCATGAAGCAGCATATGTTGCGGGTGTTGACTCAGCGGCCGCGGAATTTTGGTTGGCGATTTTCCGTGAATGCCTTTCGGCCTTCTGCGAAGTCCTCACTACTGCCACAGCGCATGATCATTTCTTCGGCGGCCTGAAGAGAGCCGTCGTGCCGGTTGAGGGCGGTGATGGTTGCCTTGGCGGCCTGCATGGTGAGGGGTGCGTTGTGGCTCATGCCGGTTGCAATCTCCCGGGCATGGGCAAAGACATCGGATGCGGGCAGCACCGCGTTGAGCATGCCAAGTTGGCTGGCCATGGGCGCATCATATCGCCGGGCAGTCACGAGCACATCAAAGGCATTGGAGGGGCCGACCGTGCGCAGAAGCCGTGCCACGGCGGGCGCCGCGTAGCCGAGGCCAAGCCGGGCAGCCGGAATGGCGAAAGTTGCTTCTTGTGAGGCAATTCGCATGTCACAGGCCAGAGCGAGCGCAAGTCCGCCGCCCATGCAAGGCCCCTGAATTGCAGCAATCACCGGCCTGCTGCAATTCTCGAGGCTTGCCTGCGCCGCTTCAAACCTCTCTTCAAAGTCAGAGAGTGCCTTGGGATCATCGCCCATCTGGTGCAGCTCTCGGATGTCAGCCCCCGCTGCAAAAACATCGTCTCCCGCGCCGCGCAGAATGATCGCGCGTACACTGTCATCTTCGTCGAGTTTGGCGACCGCGCGGGGAATGTCCTCCCACATGGCGGTCGTCAGCGCATTCCGTTGGTCTTGCCGGTCGATGATGATCCAGCCGACCGTGCCTTCTGTCTCGGTGCGGATGGTCATGTACTCGTATCCAAATCAAGAAACGCCAGGATATCCGTCCAGGCGGTGCGGTCCTGCAGCAGGAACAAGTGGCCGCCCTCGTACATCTTCAGTGTGGCGTCGGGAATGCGGTCAGCCATGCGCTGTTGAGTGTCCGGCGTGGCGATGCCGTCATACTTGCCGCCGCAGATGAGCGTGGTGTGCGGCAGGGTCGCCAGACCCTCCCAGGCATCATGGTCCTTGCGGGCTTCGAGCTGCCACAGGGCGCCTTCGCTGCGGCGATGTTCATCCTTGTACGGCTCCTCCGCATCCACCTGCATCCTGATGAGGCTGGCGAACAGGTCCGCATTCTCTTTCTGCCAGGCCTCGTCGCTGCGGGTATCGGAGATGGGGGCCATGAAGCGGATGCGTTCTTCTTCGCCCATGTCGGCGACCGTATGGAGTGGGTAGGAGCTCCCGCCGTCGCCGCCGGGGGACGTGCAACACAGCACCAGTCTGTCGATCCTGTCGGGGTGACGTTGCGCCAGATGCTGAGCCACCATGCCTCCGAAGGAGACGCCGATCACGTGCGCCTTGTCCCAGCCGCGTGCATCCATCAGCGCCGCCGCGTCATCTGCATACTGCGCCATGGAGTAGGGGGCATCGGGCTTGTCCGTCTGGCCCAGGCCGCGCTGGTCGTAGGTCAGAACGCGCGCCGCCTTGGTCAGCGGTCCGTCCATCACATTGGGCTTCTTGCGCAGGTCACCGCCTGATCCGCCGATGAAGAACACCGGTGGTGCATCATCCGACCCCTGTTCTTCCCAATAGACGTTAATGTCGCCCGCGCGCGTGATCGGCATGTGATTTGATATCCGTAAATTCTGTGGGTATTTGTAATTCGCCGGAAAGACCATATGTGGTAATTTCGAGCGTTAGTAAATCAGGCCCCGTCCATGTATCCGGCGCGCCTGAGGTTCGGGAGGGCCGAATGTCCCAGTCAGTCGACACATCTGCAAGCCATCTCACGACGGTGGACCCGGTCTGGGCCCGTATTCGTCAGGAGGCGGAGGCGTCTGCTGCGGCAGAACCGATTCTTGCCAGTTACCTGCACGCGGCCATCCTGAATCATCGCAGTTTTGAAAGTTCGCTCGCCTATCATCTGGCGGAAGAACTCGGCAACAAGCAGGCAGGCGCCATGTTGTTGCAGCAGGTGTTTGATGAAGCCTATGAGGATACGCCCGACATTGCCGATATGGCGCGGGCCGACCTTATGGCGGTGGTCGACCGCGATCCGGCCTGCGACTTCTTCCTGCAGCCGCTGCTTTACTTCAAGGGCTTCCAGGCGCTGCAGTGCTACCGCGTTGCCCATTGGTGCTGGACCCGGGACCGGCTGGCGATGGCCTATCATCTTCAAAGCCGTATCTCGGAAGCCTATGGCGTGGACATTCACCCCAATGCGAAGATCGGCCGTGGTGTGATGATGGACCACGCAACCTCGATCGTCATCGGCGAGACAGCGGTGGTGGGCGATGACGTCTCCATGCTGCATTCCGTCACGCTCGGCGGCACCGGCAAGGAAGACGGCGACCGTCATCCGAAGATCGGCCGCGGCGTGCTGCTCGGCGCCGGTGCCAAGGTGCTGGGCAATATCAGCATCGGCGATTGCTCGCGCGTTGCTGCGGGCTCCGTTGTCACCAAGGACGTGCCGAAGAACACCACTGTTGC
>JANQMQ010000714.1 GCA_028279995.1 Candidatus Phaeomarinibacter sp.
AAGCACGTAGTCCTCGCAGTCGCCGGCTGAGTTGATGGCATAGCTCCACCACTCGACCTTCTGCACGAGATCTATGTCATTCACCGGGCGGACAGTCCGGTTGAAATAGGTGTTCACATCATTCAGCTCGCGCCACTTCTGCGCCGTCAGCTTTACGGCAGACAGGTTTGCAGTGGCGGCTTCGCCTGTGGATGCGGTCGTGATGTCGGCGGCGGGCTCACAGTCCTCGCGGTGGCGGAGGCAGAAGCCGATATAGCCGATGGGCGGACGGGCGCGCTCACCTTCCACCATGGCGGTGGCATTGGTGGGAGCGGGCATGGCCGCATTTGAGAATTTCGCCGGTGCTGCAGACGATGCAGAGCTACCGGTGGTCTGACAGGCTGCGAGTGCGAACACAACAGCCAGCAATAGAGTGCTGCGAAGAATAAACATAACCAACCCCTTGGTCACCTCTTGAAAAGATGATCAGAGATTGCCCGCGCCGTATTTCTATATTTCTGATCTGCGCATCTGTATTTGAATAGATGTAAATGAAAAACCGAACTATATTTAAGTACAGAACGGATCAATTCAGATTAGAGTGTGCTTCGATTTTTATGGTGTTTTGTGCTGAATTGCAGATGTGCCCGGAAATGCCAGTGTTTCCCTCAAAAATCCCGCACGGCGAACATATGCTGACTGCCGGGTAACGGCGCCGGTCCCTCCGACAGGACAGACCTCAGACAGCAAAACGGCGCGCTTGCGGCTTGAAACGCGCCTCTAAAAAAGATCGAAAAAGAACAGAAAAAATCTGTTTGGGCCTGCCTGGCCCCTCCATAACGCTTGTTCGAAGGCTGGAAACGGGCCATTTCATGCGCACTCGCCTGACCGGTAGCTGCGGCTTACCGGCGGTGGCTGGAGCAACTCCTGGCACACGGCCCTGTCGTGCTGGACGTTTTGCTGCGACCCTTGTCAGTGTTCTGCGTATCAAACTGGAGTTCCAATGTACAAAGAGTTGGCAAAGATCAGCGCTCGCCCCGGGGTGTTTTCCATCTACACCGCAGACACGCTGTGGACGCAGCCGCACCTTGCAACGCAGATGCTCCGCTTTCATCTCGATTCAGACACTGAACTTGCTTCTCGTCCGGTCGAGGCGATTGATCGTGTGGTTGACTGGATTGACCGGTCTTTCGGTCTGGACGGGACGTCTGTGAGTGATCTGGGGTGTGGTCCGGGACTGTATGCGCGCAGATATGCAGAGCGGGGTGCTGTGGTCCATGGGCTGGACTTTTCACAGAACTCCATAGACTACGCCCGGGAGCACAACGCTTTTAGTTCCGGGTCGCCTACCTATCTGGTCGCTGACTACCTCAAGGACCAGCTTCCCGGGAAGCAGGACCTGATCACGCTCATCTATTGTGACATCTGCGCGCTTTCGCCTGACCAGAGCCGGACTTTGCTTGGCAAGGTTCGCCAGTCGTTGGTTCCAGGCGGCAGGTTCGTATTCGATGTGTTTTCGATGAGCGCTTTCGAAGGCGTCGCGGATGCCGTCACATTCGGCAGGAATTTCATGGATGGATTCTGGTCAGCCGACGCGTATTTCGCTTTCAAACACACGCATCGATATGATGATGATGCCGTCTCGCTCGACCGCTACACGATCGTTGAAGAAGACAGGACCTGGGAGGTCTTCAACTGGCTTCAGTACTATTCGCGAGACACGATCACGCACCTGCTTAAGCAAGCCGGTTTTGCCGGGGTCGAGTTCACGGATGGCTTTGGCTCAGATCCCTCAGACGCTTCTGCGTTCGGTGTTGTCGCCTCAGTGTAAATTGAATCGGGCACACTCAGTCAAAGGGCGGTCGGGTCTGGCGCCTAGGAAATGATCTGCCAGGAGCCGTCGGGCTGCTTGCAGGCAGTGCCGGCATCCTTCACCGGTTGTCCGTTGACGTAGACTTCCTGCTCAAAGGTCCGGCATTCGTTGCCTTGGGCATTGGTGTAGATCTCGCCGGGGCGGACATTGCCGTAATTACCGCTTTCCTGATTGCTCCACGCCGTTTCCTCACCGCTTTCCAGCGATTCATATGTCGTGTCCTCGACATACTCCTCGTCTTCACAGGTCAGGTTCTTGCCGAGTTGATTGCCTGCAATGCCGCCAAGCACCACGCCGCCAATGGTGGCTGCGGTCTTGCCGCCGCCGGACCCAAACTGCGAGCCGAGCCAGCCGCCGAGGGCGGCCCCTGCTATACCGCCGACAATGCCGCCTGTATTGGTGTCGCTGCACTCCGCGCGCGCCGGGCTTGGGGCCGTTGCCAGAATGACTAGCGCCCCGAAAAGGGCCAGAAATCCTGTCGTAAACGCCTTCAATCGGTGCGGCATTGTCATCTCCCCATGGACTGGTTCCCGGCACAGACGCCGGAGCGCCCTTTTATGATACCTCTTTTTGGCGACATTTTGCCGGTCATATTGTCGGCGCGGTGGTGCGCTGTGCGCTAGAAATGAAAAGCGGCGGAAATCGAGCCGAATTCGTCCCAGGCGTCCTGTTTCACGAATTCCTTGCTGCGCCAGATATTTGTGAAGCTGATGCGGGCCGGTCCTACGGTCACTGACAGGCCAGCCTGAAAGTCCGCCACGAGGGGCTCTTTTTCCACCCGATGGCTTTTGCGGAACGTGTTGCCGTCCAGAAAGATGTTGCGGGCCACCGCGCGGACTTCGGCACCGGCGAACAA
>JANQMQ010000439.1 GCA_028279995.1 Candidatus Phaeomarinibacter sp.
TATGGGCGGAGAACCCGCCCAGCGTATGGATGCTGGCGCGCACCGGAACGTCGTTTCCAAAAATGCGCACCCGCCGTGCGCCGTCCACCAGACGGCGGCCCAGGGTACCTTCCGCCTGGAAGCCTGTAATCATGACGGCGTTCTGCGGGCGGGGCAGGCCGTGGCGCAGATGATGCTTGATCCGCCCGGCAGTGCACATGCCGCTGGCGGCGACAATCATGGCGCCGCTTTGAATGGTGTTGATGGCGCGGGATTCATCGACACTGCCGGTAAAGGAAACATGGGGCACGCCATCGCCATTAGCCTGTCACGCCGCAAGGGTTCTGGGCTGCGCGTCAAACAGGTCGAGGTGCTGCATGGTCAGCCGGGTGACGGCGGTGGCCATGGGTGAGTCCACGAACAGGTTGATGTTGTGGAGTTTGCCTGCGCGGGTCAGGTGGTTGACGTAGTAGATGATTTCCTGCGTTCGCCCGACGGCGAAGGCCGGCACGATGATGTTGCCGCCCAGATCGTCCAGCGTATGGGTGACAACGGAAATGAATTCTTCAATGGTGTCGTCCAGGTTCTTGTGCTGACGGTCGCCATAGGTTGATTCAACAAAGAGGATGTCCGCGTCTTCAATGAGGGTCGGGTCGCAGAGGATGGGGCGGTCGGGCTGGCCGAGATCGCCGGAGAAGACCAGCTTGCGTTCTGTCTCCTGCTCGCAGACCCAGACTTCAATGATGGCCGATCCCAGGATGTGCCCGGCGTCGCGCAGCTGAAACCGCACGGTATCATGGGCGGTGGTCGGTTCGTCGTAGCCGAGACCGCGTACCTGCTCCAGCACAGCTTCCACATCTTCGATGGTGTAGGCGGGGTCTGTGGATTGCCGTCGACCGTTCTTCTTGTGGCTCCGGCGTTTGCGCTTTGCACGCTCGGCGTCCGACTGCTGGATATGGGCGCTGTCCCGCAGCATGATGTCCAGAAGGTCGGCTGTGGCGTGTGATGTGTAGATCGGGCCGGTATAGCCATGACGCGTCAGCTTCGGCAGCAGGCCGCTGTGATCAATGTGGGCGTGAGTCAGAAGTACGAAATCGATCGTCCCCGGATCAAATGTAAAGGGGGCGTGGTTCTTGCCATCAGCGCCCCGGCCACCCTGAAACATGCCGCAGTCCACCAGGAAGCGTACCTCACCGGTTTCAATGAGTGTGCAGGAGCCAGTCACTTCCTGGGCGGCGCCGTGGAAGGTGATTTTCACTCTGTATGCTCCTGATGGAACTCGGCGATGATGCTGACCGCTTCGTCAGCGGTGTCGACAACTTGAAACAGGCTGGCGCTTTCATTATCCAGCGTGCCTTCCTCGACCAGGAAATCGAAATCAACGGCCCTTTGCCAGAACTCCCTGCCGATGAGGACAACGGGCATGGGGGCAATCTTCTCCGTCTGGATCAGGGTCAGGACCTCGAAGAGTTCATCCAGCGTGCCGTAGCCGCCCGGGAAGGCGACGAGCGCCTTGGCGCGCAGCAGGAAATGCATCTTGCGGATGGCAAAGTAGCGGAACTGGAAACACAACTCGGGACTCGTATAGGGGTTTGGCGCCTGCTCGTGGGGCAGGGTGATGTTGAGGCCGATGGATCGGGCACCGGCCTGATGCGCACCGCGATTGGCGGCTTCCATGATGCCGGGGCCACCACCTGTGACGATGACGAAGTGCTGACCATCGCCATTCTGCAGGTGCTCGGCGACCAAACGGGAGAATGCCTGAGCCTCCCCATAGTAGTGCGCATAGGTGAGTTGCTTGCGGGCGCGAGCAATGTCCGCCGGTGCCGCCGGCGGGTTCGCAGCTTCAAGGGCTTCCAGGTTTTTTGCGGCAACATCCGGCGGCAGGATGCGTGCGCTGCCGAAGACGGGGATGGTAGAGCGGATGTCCTCGCGGCGCAGATTGAGTTCGGGTTTGAGAAGCTCGAGTTGCAGACGGATAGGGCGCAGGTCGTCTGTCGCCAGAAAATCAATGTCCTGCGAGGCAAGCTTGTAGGCCTCACTTTCCTTAGGGTGGGGCTTTGGAGCGTCATCATCCCAATGCGAGGTCATGCGCTGATACCTGCCGCGCTGTTCAACTCTCTTGCCATAGGTGTTCCTTTTGCTGTTGTCGCTTGCCGTCCGTCAGCCGCGACAGTTTACTCCGGCGCCACCCGGGTATGCCAACGCGGCGAATGTTCGCTCCCTATCCGAGAATTGATGCGCGCTCGAACTAGTGGCAGATTTACGGGCTCTGGCTTTGACAATCGGTCATTGTCCAGCCGCGCGCCACACGTCGGGGAAGGTCGAGAGTAAGTGAGTAACCGAAGGCCTGTTCGGGTGGATGTGGATGCAGTGTCTGCCGCCATTGATGCGATTTACGAGTTTTCGTCTGATCCGGACAACTGGGAGGAAATGACGGATCTCCTCGCCAACTATGCGGGTGCGGAAGACAACCAGGAACATGCGGCACTCATGCGGGAGTTGGAGAACCACGCTGAGCGGGCGGAGGGGCTTGCCCAGCGGCTGCATACGGCTGATGCCCGGAGCGGGCAGCGGGTGGAAGCGCGCTTTGTTGGCTTTGCGCCTGACGGGCGGGTGGTATCCCTGTCACCCGATGTCGGTCCGGCGATGGAGCCCTTCTGTGTATCCCCTTTGGAGACAGGAAAGCTCTGTCCCCTTGATGATGCGGCCAACGTGCGTGCTCTGCGTACCGCCATCGAGCGGGCGATTTCCGGTGATTCAGGGGGCAATGATCTACTGCGCCTGTGTGATGCGGAGGGCCGCGAACGGGTTGTCGGCTTTCTGGCGCCGTTCAGTGCTGTTTCCAGGTCAGTTCAGATGCAATGCAGGACCGGCGACAAGGGGGCAACTCCCACCGTCCTGCTGCTGATACCGTCCGGTCAGAACCGTGCCGAGAATGCAGACAGCTTTCAGGCGGTGCTTGGTCTGTCACCTGCGGAGGCGCGGCTGGCGTTCGAGTTGCGCAACGGCATGACCCTAAAGGAGGCTGCGGCTGCACTTGGCATCAGTGCCAACACGGCGCGCAATCAGCTGCATCGCATCTTCGAGCGGCTGGGGGTGAACCGCCAGGTTGATCTTATCCGGCATATGTCCGAGATGATCGCGATTGCGGCGCTACTGGATGAGGGAGGTCTGCAGGATATAGACGGGTTTGTTTCAACGCAGGAACAGCCGTCCCATGAGAGGCTGGTTTTGCCGGACGGGCGTGTGCTCGCCTATCGCCAGTTTGGTGATCCGGACGGGCAGCCGGTGGTCCTGATGATCAGTTCGCTGCGCAGCTCACTGGGCTGGCCACCGGAGAGTGAGGCGGCCCGAGAGCTTGGTATCAGGCTGATTGTGCCCGAGAGGCCCGGCATCGGCTTTTCCGACGTCGATCCGCAGATGACTTTGCAGAGCGTTGCGCAAGACACACTGCATCTGGTGGACAGTCTGGGGCTTGAAACGGTTGCCCTCTCCGCGCGGTCATCCGGCGCTCCGTTCGCGCTGGCGACGGCGGCGTTGATGGGAGACCGGGTAACGCGGATTGTGCTCGCGGCGCCGCGCCTTGATGCGCCACGGGGTAAGGGAAACCGTCCCTCGATGCTGGATTACTTCTTTATTGGCCTGCGCCGGCATCCGTGGTTGCTGAAATCGTCGGTTGCTATCTTGCGGGCGAAGGTCTCGCGCGGGGTCATGCGGCAACTGGCCCTGCACTTCTTCGAGAAGTCGCCGGTTGACTATGCGGTGATGCAGACCAACGCAGATGTCATGGAAAATTCTGTGGATGCTGCGATTGAGTCCTTCTGGGTCACCTATGAGGGACTGTTTCGGGAATCGCAGCTCTATCTGGATGGTATTGAGCTCGACCCTGATGGTCTTACGGCTCCTGTTGAAGTCTGGCAGGGCAGCGAGGACAGCATCAATCCGGTGGATCAGACCCGGGCGTGTCTTGCCTTTCACGGGATAACGCCGGTGGCTCATCACGTGCTGGAAGGTGAGGGTCATCTGTTCATGGTGACCTACTACCGGGAGTTGCTCGAGGCAGCCATCTGCCCGCGATAGTTCATTTGCACTATTCCACACCGTGATTTTGTGCGGCACATGGATTTCCTCCTGGCGCCTGTTGGCGTTCGTACCCGTTTCGAGTTTGAGAGGAAAATCATGGCTTACGCATCCATTCGTATCGGAGTTATTGCCGGGGCTGCGGCTCTGCTTGCGGGCTGCATGACCACGTCGAGTAATCCGCCTGTGGCGGCCGTCAACCAGGCGACGGACGGCACAATGACGTGTCCGCAGATTGCAGCTGAGATCAACGACATGAATGAACGGCTGGGCATTGCGGAAGGTGAGATGC
>JANQMQ010000460.1 GCA_028279995.1 Candidatus Phaeomarinibacter sp.
AGGGAGCCGGTACAGGTTTCAACACCCTAAGTTCTTTTTTAGCACCCACTCGGGATTCAGGACATGGTGCGTCAACGTCAAAGTGTCGCGTATGAAAGCCTTTCGACCTTTGCCCCCAGAAGCCATATAAGTCCCATGCTTGTTTTCCCGACGCTTTCACACCAGACCGGCAGCCAGACATGACCAGCCACCCCAGCCGCCCAACCGCCAAAAACTGCGAAACCATGGCCGATGTCCGCCGTGAGATCGACCGGTTGGACCGGGAACTGGTGCTGCTGATGGCGGAACGCCTGCGCTACATCGAGGAAGCCGCGAAAGTGAAGCAGGACCGCAACCGCGTCCGCGACGAAGACCGCATCGAAGACGTGGTCGCCAAGGTCCTGGCTGAGTCTGAAAAAGTCGGCCTCGCCCCGGAAGTCGCCGAGCCCGTCTGGCGGCTGCTGATCGAGCGCTCAATCGCCCACGAATATGTCCGCTTCGACGCGGAAAAATCCGCAGCAGAATAGGCATTTCGGGCCGGGAGCACAGTCGAGCCCGAGCGCCTGCATCAACATCTGATTAACCATTCGCGCCTACCTTTGCTCTGCCTTTTCCTGTGGAGCAAAAGCATGCTGTCGCCCGAACAAGCCCTCGCCTCGGTCTTTGACGCAATTGACGAGATCAATGCTCAGTTGCCGGACGGAATGCGCGTGGAAAAATCACCTGACACATCGCTCACCGGCGACCAGTCGCCGCTCGACAGCCTCACCCTCATCAACCTTCTGGTTGCCCTGGAAGAAGTCATCGCCCGCCAGCGCGGCGAGGCCATGCAGCTTCTTGACGAGGATCTGCTGGGTGAGCCGGAAGGCCCCTACAGCACACCGGCAACCCTTGCAGCCTATGTGGCCAAGGCCGCCTAGTATCGGGGCAAACCGCCATGACCCAGAAGGTCGAGCCTCAGTCCCGCCTCACGCTGATCTCAGATTTCAACGCCGACACGCTGGCCCGCACGCTGGCCGCCACAGCCTCTGCCCTTGATGTGCGGGTGGCCCCTTTTGGCCGCCCCCATGAAGCGCTGGCTGATTGCGGCCGGGAAACACCGGACACACCCACCACCCTGCTTGTCTGGACACAGCCCCAGGGCGCGGTGGCAGGCTTCAGGGACGCCCTGACATTTACCCCCTATGACCAGCAGCAGGTGCTGGACGAAGTGGATGCGTTTGCAGGCCTTGTCATGGCCGCCGCGCGCACCTGCCGGGCCGTTCTCGTTGCCAACTGGACCATGCCCCCCAGCGCCCGCGGGCTCGGCCCCCTCGACCACAAGGCCCATATCGGCCTGCGCCATCTGCTGATGCGCATGAACCTGCGTCTTGCGGATGCGCTGGGCGATCTGCCGAATGTCTTTATTCTGGAAACGGACCGCTGGCTGTCGGCTGCCGGCGGCGACGCTGCCTGGAGCCCTAAGCTCTGGGCCGCCGCCAAGGTCCCCTTTGCACCACGCGTCTTTCAAAGCGCCGCCCAGGATGTCACAGCAACGCTCGACGCGCTTGCAGGCCGAACTCGCAAGCTGCTGATCCTTGATCTGGATGACACCATGTGGGGCGGCGTCGTCGGGGAGACCGGCTGGGAGGGCATTGCCCTTGGCGGACACAGCCTCAAGGGCGAAGCGTTTCTCAATTTCCAGCACCGCATCAAGGCGCTGACCAATCGCGGCATCGTTCTGGCAATTGCCTCCAAGAACGATGAAGCGGTCGCTCTTGAAGCCATCTCAAACCATCCGGACATGGCCCTGCGCCCTGATGATTTCGCAGGCTGGCGGATCAACTGGCAGGACAAGGCCACCAACATTGCTGACCTGCTTGAGGACCTGAAACTCGGCGCAGATGCGGCCGTCTTCATCGACGACAACCCCGCCGAACGCGCCCGCGTTGCAGAAGCCCTGCCCGGCATTCTGGTGCCTGACTGGCCCGCAGATCCCACCCTCGCCGCAAGCACCCTCGACGCGCTTGCCTGCTTCGACACGATCAGCATCACCGACGAGGACCGCAGCCGCGCGGCTCTCTACGCCGCTGAACGCAAACGCAATGCGGCTGCCCCGGCGCCAGGAACATCGCCGGACGAATGGCTGGCGCAGCTTGGCGTCAACGTCACCGTTACACCGTTGAACCCGGGCAATCTGACCCGCGCCGCCCAGCTCTTCAACAAGACCAACCAGATGAACATGGCCACGCGCCGCATGACGGCGGACGAACTCGCCGCATGGGCCGAGCAGCCGGGCAACACCATCCTGACCTTCCGGGTGGCTGACAAGTTCGGCGACTATGGCTTGACAGGCCTTCTAGGTCTGTCCATCGGCGACGACACCACCACCATCACCGACTTTCTCCTGAGCTGCCGCGTCATGGGGCGCGGTGTTGAACAGTCCATGCTGCACGCTGCCGTCAACTGGGCACAGCACCACGGCCAAGACACGCTGGAAGCGCAGTTCATGCCGACCGAACGCAATCGTCCGTGTCAGGAGTTCTGGACAACGTCCGGGTTTGACAGAACAGGCGACAACCTCTTCGTCTGGCCCCTGACAAAACCTTACCCTGCGCCGGGGACCATAAGCCTCGTCAGTGAGGTGGCCGCATGACGACGAACCTGGAGTTCTTTGGACCCGATGCACGGGCTCACCATGTCGGCCTGGCGGTCCACAGTATTGAAGCAATGGTGCCCGATGCTGAGATCACCCTTGATGAGACCCAGCGCGTCAAGGTGGCCTTCGTGGACATCGCCGGTCAATGCATCGAACTGATCGAACCCGCCGACGAAAAATCTCCGGTATCGGACAATCTCGCCAAGGGCCAGAAGCTGGTCCACGTGGCAATCGAAGTCCCCGACATCGAAACAGCCATAGCAGCCGCCAGACCCCACGGGTTCCACCGTCTGGCGAAGCCTGTACCCGCCACCGCCTTCGACGACCGGTCCATCGCCTGGCTGTTCAGCCGGCAATACGGCCTTTTTGAGTTGATTGAGGCCGCACCATGAGTGCCGCCCCTAAAACGGCACCATCGCCGCAACCGGTTCCGCAGGCCGCTGCGTCCGCACAGCCCGACATCAGCTTCTGCGGCGCAGACGACATTGGACGCGTTGAGGCCTTTCTCGACGCGCACTGGGCAAAGGGTCACGTCCTCGCCCGTGACCGCACCCTGATGGACTGGCAACACAAGGATCAGGACCGCTACACCTATGTGATCGCCAGCCGCCCGGGCGTCACGGAACTCGATGCCATCCTGGGATTCATTTCAACGCGCCAGTACGACCCGGCCCTTTCCGACAGCAACGCTGTCTGGCTCACCACATGGATGGTCAACCCGACCATCAAGGCCGGTGGCCTGGGCATGCGCGTCGCCCGCTTTGTGCAGCAGAACGAGCCGCACACACTGATCGGCACGGTGGGCAACAACGCCGCCGTTGAACCCGTCTACAAGGCACTGGGCTACACAACCGGCCTGCTGGACAGATACGTCATCACCAATCCTGTCATGCAGGCATATCACCTGCTTCAGGGGCCAGTGAATGCAGATCAACACGCCACAGACATGCAGCCCGCAACCATCCGCGTGCTGAGCGCCGCGAACCTGACCACGCCGGACATCAACCGTCTGATCGCACACACGGCTGCCCCCCGAAAGACGCCCGCCTATCTTGTGGCCCGCTACCTTGATCACCCGCGCTACACCTATCAGCTCATGGGCATTGAACAGACCGGAGAGCTTAAGGCCATCGCTGTGACAAGACTCTGTGAAGCCGCAAGTGACGGCACCACAGCGCAGGCATTGCGCGTTGTCGACTGGTTTGGCCCGGACAAAGCAATCGCACCCACAGGCGCCGCACTGAGCACTTACCTTGCCGACACCGGCATTGAATACGCAGACCTCTATGTCCACGGGCTTGACGCATCTGCTTTTGCGGACACCCCCTGGCGCCGGGTCGAGACAGACGGTCCGCTCATCATCCCCAACTATTTCGAGCCTTTTGCCGCGTCCAACACGGACATCCGCTTCGCGGTCCGGCAGCAGGCGAACCAGACCCTGCCTGTACGTCTCTTTAAGGCCGATGCGGATCAGGACAGACCCAACACCCCTCCCCGACAGGACGACGGCACATCATGACCTCCGCATCCAACACAGATGAGACCCGCCGCGGCGCTTGGGAAGTCTCCTACGAAAACCGGCAGAACTTCGTCTTCTATCCGGAAGAGGAAATGGTCCGGTTTGTGTCCAAGCACCTGCGCAAGCGCACCGGGCTCGACAGTTTCGAAGACAGAACAGCGAATGTCGCCGGCATGCCCGTGCTCGATGTCGGCTGCGGCATCGGTCGGCATATGGTGATGGCACTGGATTTCGGGTTTGAACCATACGGGTTTGACCTGTCCGAAACCGCCGTCGAGACAGCGCGCAAATGGCTGGGCTCGCGCGGCCTGGCTGATCCTGCAAACCACATCCATCAATCCGATATCCGCTCCCTGCCCTTCGAAGACGAGTTCTTCGGCTGCGCGATCAGCCATGGCGTTCTTGATTCAATGCCCTTCGCCATCGCGAAGGAAGGCATGGGCGAAGTCGCGCGCACCCTGCGGCCGGACTCCCTCTTCTATTGCGACCTCATCGGTGGCGGTGACCACGAAGAGATCATCGAAACCCATCACGAAAAAGACACGCTGCAGAGCTTCTTCACACCGGAAAAAATCGACGAACTGATTGGCGATCATTTCAACGTGGTGGACCGCATCCGCGTGGAGCGCGAGGACACCATGAGTGACCACGTCCACACGCGCTGGCATCTGACCCTGCGCAAGAAAGGCTAAGACCGCATATGAGCAGTCCCCATCAGCTTGACGTCGTGATGTACCACTTCGTGCGCCCCATAGCCGGGAGCCGGTGGCCGGGCATCAAGGGGCTCGAAGCCGCAGCCTTTGACACGCAGCTTGATTACCTCGAGGCCACCTATGACGTTCTGACGCCGAGGGAAGCAATCGCTGCCCTGCGCGGCGACCGTCCCCTCGCCCGCCGCAGCTGTCTCCTGACATTTGACGACGGGTACAAGGATCACTTCACCCACGTTTTCCCGAGGCTCGAAGCACGCAATCTCAAAGCCATCTTCTTTCCGCCCGCCTGCGCGGCCATGGATCGGGAGTTGCTGGACGTCAACAAGATCCACTTCATCCTCGCCAGCGGTGCCGCGCCCGACCAGTTGGGACGGCTCATTGACGATGCTGTCCGCACACATGGGGCATTGCAGGAGCCCGCAATTTATCGCGCAGAGCACCACCGCGATTCCGGCTACGACACCGCAGACGTCATCTACGTCAAGCGCATGCTCCAGCACGCTCTGCCAGAGGACATACGCAGCACGCTGACGGATGATCTGTTTGCCGAGACGGTAAGCCGCGATCAGAAATCATTTGCCGATGATCTCTATTGCTCGGTCGACGAACTAAGGCAGATGTATGAGGCCGGTCACATGATCGGCAGTCACGGCGACGCACATGTCTGGCTGAACAAAAGAAACGCTGAAGACCAGCGCGCAGACATCTTCAACTCCCTGCGTCTGTTTGAGGCCATCGGCATGCCGGATAGCAGCTTCACCTTCTGCTACCCCTATGGCGGCTACAACGAAGAAACATTGAGGTGTCTTGAGGCCCTGTGCTGCGCCGCTGCGTTCACAACGAGCGTGGCAAGCGCCACGCCGGGCTCGGACTCACTGCTTGAGATACCGCGCCTGGACACCAACGCCTTCCCGCCAAGGGCCGAAGCCGCCCCGTTTGCCATCACGGCCTAACGGCTCATCAGGAAGTCCGCGAAAGCGAAATCCGTTTCAGTATCAATGTCGACGGATCTTTCCGGCGGCATCTCGAAGAGATGGGTATCCGCGAACCAGAGCCCGTCGCCGTCCATCAGCGCATCGCGCCGCCAGACATAGATGGACCCGTTGAGATCAAAGCAGCGCGGAGCATCCTGCCGACGCACAACTGCGCCCGCAGGTGCCTTCGACAGAGCCACCGCACCATCCGGCTGTTCCTCAACCAGGTTGAAGTAGGGAGAAGACTTGGCCTCTGTGCCGGAGATCACGTTGGACACACCCAGCCGCGCCTGCAGCGCAACCGCCTCACGAATGTCCTGGGCAATCCGCGTCGGCGACGTCGGCTGCAGATCAACCACCACGTCAAAGGTAATCCCAAGGCGTGTTTCCATTTCCGCAACACAATGGCGCTGCCCCGGCAGCTTGCCTGCTTCATCGCTCGCCATCTC
>JANQMQ010000498.1 GCA_028279995.1 Candidatus Phaeomarinibacter sp.
ACCTGCACGGCATGGGGGCCGAAGAGTTCCTGAGCCCCTTCCACATCGTCCCGCAAGGCATGCTGGCGCGGCGAGCCGTCGGGCCGCGTGCCGAGAAGAGCATCCACCATGCCGGACTGCAGCACCATCACGGACGGGCCCCCAGGGGTATCTGTCGGGGAACGCATGCCGGCCATGTTGCGCGTGGAATCAGATGCCTCCACGCCCATGGCCACCAGATCGACCTCGATGTCGTCGGCAAGCTCGGTAGTGATGTAATGGATCAGATGTTCAAAGTTGCGGGCATCGAGAACTTTCAGGACAGCGGCAAAAATGCGATCGCGCGAGATCGCGTTTTCTTCAGCGGCATTCACCATGGCCTGCTGTAGTTCACGCAGATCTTCTATTTCCTGACGCAGCCGGTCAATGGTGAAGACCTGAAAATCCACCACGCCATCACCTTCGCGGTGCGCATCCGGCGTCAGCTTGGCCAGAAGATCAGGTTCGTCGTGCAGCGTGTCGGGGTTTGCCACCAAAAAGGCTTTAACGGCCTGGGCATCAAGCGGTGCATCTGATGCGGGACGGGTGAGCGCGGAGCGCAGGGCCCCGGCTCCGCCCACGGTGCTGCTGGATGAACCGGGCTTGCTGTCGGCTGATCCGCCGGAGGTCTCTGTGGGTGACGTCATGCTGGTGTTTCCCCTGCATCTGCCGGAAAAAGGTGCGATATCCGGCGGATGGCAAAACGAATCTTTGTGTTCGTTAGACTGTACGGTATGGGATTCGACCCCGCCAACCCGGTATTGGGATGAAATGGCTCACCAACCCGCACTAGATATGGGTATCGACGTCGTCACGGCCCGGGTGCTGCTGCCCCTGGCGCTGCCGGGCGCCTATGACTATGCGGTACCGGATGACCTTGATGTGCGTCCCGGTGACTTTGTCCGCGTGCCTTTGGGACCACGGGAGGTGACCGGCGTCATCTGGGATGCATTGCCCGAGGGGGCGGATGCGAAGCCGATTGATCCAAAGAAACTCAAGGCAATCGTGAGTCGATTTGACGCGCCGCCTCTGCCGGACGTGTTGCGTGGCTTTGTCGATTGGGTGGCTGCATACACGCTCTCTGCTCCCGGTGCGGTTCTGAGACTCGCCATGCGCGTGCCGCAGGCCCTTGAGCCGGCATCCACGGTCACCGGCTACCGGTTGAGTGGTGAGCAACCTTTGCGCATCACCCCGCAGCGGCAGCGGGTGCTTGAGATGCTACAGGACACCGGCCCCGAGCTAGCGCGACCCGCGAAGGATATTGCCGAGATGGCAGGAGTGGGGACCAGCGTGGTGACCGGTCTGGCAAAGGCCGGGGCACTTGATGTGGTGGAACTGCCCGGTGAGCGTGTGTTTGCCGAGCCGGATGGAGACATCGAGGGTCCCCAGCTGAGTGACGCCCAGATGGCTGCCGCCGGGGAGCTAGCCAGTCGTGTAGGCCGGGGCTTCAGCACTACACTTCTCGATGGGGTGACGGGAGCGGGCAAGACCGAAGTCTATTTCGAGGCGGTGGCAGAGGCGCTACGACAGGGCAAGCAGGTTCTGGTCATGCTGCCTGAAATAGCACTGACGCCGCAGCTCCTTATGCGGTTTGAGGCACGATTTGGCGCCTCGCCGGCGCCATGGCACTCAGATCTGAGCCAGAAGGAACGCAGGCGCGTCTGGCGTGGGGTGGCTGAGGGGCGTGCGCGAGTCATAGTTGGTGCCAGGTCCGCGCTGTTTCTTCCGTACACAGACCTTGGCCTGGTTGTCGTTGATGAAGAGCATGAATCGGCGTTCAAGCAGGAAGAGGGTGTCATCTACAATGCGCGGGATATGGCCGTCGCGCGTGCGTCACTTGGTGATGTCCCCATCGTGCTTGCCTCCGCCACGCCATCATTGGAGACCGTCGTGAACGTGCAGCGCGGGCGCTATCAGCGCCTCGTGCTGCCGGAGCGGCACGGGGTGGCAAAACTGCCTGATGTTGCAGCGATAGACCTGCGGGCAGATCCGCCGGAGCGCGGTCGCTGGCTGTCGCCGTCATTGGTTGCCGCGATAGCAGATACGCTGGCGGCTGGGGATCAGGCGATGTTGTTTCTCAATCGCCGCGGCTACGCGCCGCTTACCCTGTGCCGTACTTGCGGGCACAGGTTTGAATGCCCTAATTGCGATGCATGGCTTGTGGAGCATCGCTTCCGCAGGGAACTTCAGTGCCACCATTGTGGGACCCGGGTTCCAACTCCTCATGTCTGTCCTGAATGCCAGACGGAAAATTCCCTGACGGCCTGCGGGCCAGGTGTCGAGCGCATCGCTGAGGAAACCGCTGAGCGGTTTCCGGATGTGCGTCTGAGTGTTCTTTCGAGTGACCATCTGCACGGGCCCGCAGCGACGCAGGACGCGGTCGGTCAGATCACACGCCGGGAAGTTGATCTCATCGTCGGCACGCAGGTTGTTGCCAAGGGGCACAATTTTCCAAACCTCACTCTTGTGGGTGTTGTGGACGCGGACCTTGGGCTGACAGGCGGAGATCTGCGGGCAGCTGAACGCACATATCAGTTGCTACACCAGGTGGCCGGCCGCGCTGGTCGTGGCGAAAAGCCGGGGCGCGTTTTGCTGCAGACCTACATGCCGCACCACAAGGTCATGCAGGCTCTTGTGGCCGGAGATCGGGACCGTTTCCTGCAGCAGGAAGCACAGGAACGCGAAGACGCTGGGATGCCGCCCTATGGTCGGCTTGTCTCCCTCATTCTTTCAGCA
>JANQMQ010000499.1 GCA_028279995.1 Candidatus Phaeomarinibacter sp.
AGTCGAAAATGTATTGAGCGCCACAAAGGCAATCGTGCCCAGCACCAGCACGCTGGTGGCAAACACGGCACGGCTGAGAACGGGTCTGTTCTTTCTGGAGGTATTGCTCATGTCCTTACCCCGCCCGCTTCAGGTCAATGACGATGCCGGTTGCCATGAGCCACACGGCAATGAGCGACGCGAAATAGACAATGTCACGCAGGTCAATAACGCCATCCATGATGGCATCGAAATGGGTCACGAAGCTGAACCCGGCGATGGTGTTGAGCACCGCCTGCGGCACCCAGCCCGCGAAGAAGTCCAGCACCAGCGGCAGGCCGGAGAGCGTGAACAGGAAACACACGACAACCGACAGCACGAACGCAATCACCTGATTGGTGGTCACCGCCGACATGCAGGAACCAATGGCCAGATAGCCGCCTGCCATCAGCAGGCTGCCCACATAGCTGGCAAAGATCACACCATTGTCCGGTTCACCCAGATAGTTGACCGTGATCCAGATCGGGAAAGTGAGAAACAGCGCAATGGCCGCGAACGCCCACGCTGCCAGATACTTGCCAACCACGCTGGCCCAGAACGGCGCCGGCAGCGTCAGCAGCAGTTCCATCGTGCCGGATTTGCGCTCCTCCGCCCACATCCGCATGGAGATAGCCGGGATCAGAAAGAGATAGAGCCACGGGTGGAACCCGAAGAAACCACGCAGGCTTGCTTCGCCAGCTTCGTACCACTGGCCGAGATAGAAGGTGAAAGCTCCAATCGCCAGCAGGAAGATGACAATGAAGACATAGGCCAGAGGCGTCGCGAAGAACGAACCGAGCTCGCGTTTGAAGATCGCATACATCTGGTTCATGCGCTGATCTCCTCATGTGCAACAATATCAGGCTTGCCACCATCGGGCGCATCGGAATGTGTCAGCATACGGAAGACTTCATCAAGCCGGCCTTTTTCGGCGTAAAGCGCCTTCACCTGCCAGCCCTTGTCCTGCGCCAGCACCGCAACCTGTTCAGCAAGAGGCGCGCCTGTCTCATCCGTGCGCGGGGCTGCAAAAATCGTGAAGCTATTGGAAGGTCCGTCGCCATCGCTGCGCTCGACACTCGACGCGCCCGGCAGATCACGCAACGCTGCTTCGGCCGCTGAGGCTTCATCAGCCGATGCAAACTCAACCGTCATCGTCACCGCATCATGCCAGCGCGACCGGCCCATCAACTCAGCCGGCGTGCCGTCCGCCACGATGCGCCCGCGATCAATGATCAGCGCCCGATCGCAGACCGCTTCCACTTCTTCGAGAATGTGCGTGGAGATGATGATTGCCTTGTCCTGGGACATCTCCTGAATCAGCAGCCGCACCTGATGCTTCTGGTTCGGGTCCAGGCCATCGGTCGGCTCATCCATGATCAGCACATCCGGATCATGGAGAATGGCCTGCGCCAGCCCCACGCGCCGCTTGAAGCCTTTTGAGAGGGTCTCGATCGGCTGGTCCAGTACCGGCGCCAGGGTCGTGCGTTCAACAGCAAGGCCGATGGCATTGGCGGCTTCCGCCCCGCGCAGCCCGCGGATCTCGGCAATGAACCTCAAAAAATCAATCGGCGTCATCTCGCCATAGGCCGGCGCCCCTTCCGGGAGATACCCCATCAGCTTCTGCGCCGACATGGGGTCAGCTTCCACATCATGGCCGCACACCCGCAC
>JANQMQ010000518.1 GCA_028279995.1 Candidatus Phaeomarinibacter sp.
TGTATTCAGCACATCTGGTCGAACACTTTCCTCAGGAAATGATGCGCAGGCAACTGCTGCCCTATTGGCGCTCGCTGCTCAAGCCCGGCGGACGGTTCCGGGCGGTTGCACCGGACGGCGATGCCATGATTCGGGCTGCGAGCGCTGGATCGTATGATCCTGAGGACTTTCGCGAGGTTCTCTTTGGCGCCCAGGATTACAACGGAGACTTTCACTACAACCTACTCTGGCCCGAAAGCTTCGCCGACCTATTGCGGGAGGCAGGGTTCGATGATGTTGACGTGCCGGTGCGCGGCCGCCGTAATGGCAAATGCTTTGAATTCGAAATCGTCGCCGCCCGGCCGATCTAAGGTGGCGTCTTTTCATCATGCCCATCGGCAGACTGCTCGCGAAGCGTCAAATGAATACGTCGAAGTTGGATAGTGGGGAGGCGGAACACGTGCCCCATGCAACACATCCAATACAGGTCTTCTCAGGTTACACAGACGATGACGCCGCCTTGATTCGTCGGTACGCCCAGTCCGGGCTCACCGCTCAGAGGGATTATCTTGTTGATTTTATTGGCGTTAGAACACATCACAGCGCGCTCTGGAGCGCTATAGGGCATCTTAAAGGCACGATTGGCAGCCTTCCTTTTCCAGCGGATCATCATGCGGAGGCGATCGAATGGGTCGGCTTGCTCAAGGCGGTCGAATCGTGCACCGACCGTTTTGTCGCCATGGAACTCGGGGCCGGCTGGGGGCCATGGATCACCGCGGGTGCCGTTGTCGCGCAACGAATAGGGGTTCCCGAAATACGATTGACTGGTGTCGAGGCCGATCCAGGTCGCTTCGAAATGATGAACCGCCATCTGACGGACAATGGCTTCGACCCTCGCGAGCACAGGCTGATTCAGGGTGCAGTCGGCGCCAAGAGGGGGCTCGCCCGGTGGCCGTCAATATCTAATGCCGCAGAAGCAGGCGGTGCGAGGCCGGTTCGCGAAGCCAATTTGGGTGACGCCGCCTACTCGGGAGACCTCGCCGACGGCATGGACGTCGAGGTGCACTCGTTTCGCGAGTTGCTGTTGCTCGAACCGCAGTGGGATTTCGTCCACATTGATATTCAAGGGTGGGAGGCAGAGGTGCTTGCGAGCTGTGGTGCGACCCTGAGCGAACGGGTTCGCTGGCTGGTCGTCGGAACGCACTCTAGGGCGCTTGACGGCGCAGTGCTCGGTCAGATGTGGCAGCAAGGATGGGTGCTTGAAAACGAGAAGCCAACCAAGTTCGAGTTTCGGCAGAATTCAGCATCTCTCGAAGCGATGACACAGATCGACGGGACGCAGGTCTGGAGAAACCCCGCTGTGAATCACCTATCGTGACCGCCGTTTTGATCCTCGGAGCCGTCGTCAACTCAGCCGGCTTCCGGGGACCGACCGTCGCCGCCGCTTTGCGTGGCCAGATGCTTGGGAAAGCCTCAGGAACATTGTCGATCAACTCAGAATGCGGACTGCTCAGCGGGCAAGCCCGGCGCATAGCCCACAGCAGAAGTAATCAAGGGCCGTACTGGAACAGTTACCCGTTGTGCGCTTCCTAAGACACATTGACGAACTTGAGGCCGAACTGCAGGTGGCAGAATCACTGCGCCAACAGAATTATGACAATTTTATCAAGCATCTTGCTGGGTTCCGGATGGACGTTGAGGTGTTGAATCCGCCAACTGATCCATATTCTGAAGAGTACAGATACTTCCAGAAGCGCTTGTATTCAGATATTTCGGGAATTGCAAACTACGACCCATTCGTTCATGAGGCTGACAATACGGTTAGGCTGGATGCATCACTGCGCGATCCGTACCCTTTCGTGACAAAGGACA
>JANQMQ010000536.1 GCA_028279995.1 Candidatus Phaeomarinibacter sp.
CCGCCAGAGATAGTGGGAGCCCCTGTCCCCCATAGTTCACATCGCCTGGAATCGAACACCAACCGGCTTCGAACCACTGCTTGTAGGCTTCCGAGAAACCATCGGGCGCTTTGACACCGTCATCTTCCAGTCGTGCTCCCTGCTGGTCGCCGGTCCAGTTTAGGGGTGCCAGGAGGTCCCCGGCCATGCGACCGGATTCTTCGAGCACCTGCTCGATCAGGTCGGGCTCCAGATCCGGGAAAGCCTTGGAGCCACACAGCTCCTTCAGGCCCGCAATTTCATTGAGGGCGAAGGACATGTCACGAACAGGAGGGCGGTAGGTCATGCGGATTCTCTCAAATTTCGTCGCCAGACGTCGGGCGAGACGGTCGTTTGATGTGAACAGATAGCAGAAATGGCGCGCATATCCAGCCAGTGTGCGCATATGTGCCTTTTGATGCGCCTGCCGACATGGCAGGTTGCCTCAATGACTCTGACCCCAATCCTTCCAGATCAAGACGCCATAGAGCTCGCGGCCAACTGCCTGCACGATGGTGGGCTCGTGGCATTTCCCACAGAAACGGTTTATGGGCTGGGCGCTGACGCTACGAATGACAGGGCTGTGGCCCGAATCTTCGAGGCCAAAGGCCGGCCACAGTTCAACCCGCTTATCAGCCATGTTTCAGGGCTGGAGATGGCCATGGAACTGGGGCAATTCGGCGCTCTCGCAAAAGAGCTTGCGGATGCTTTCTGGCCGGGACCGCTTACGCTGGTTGTCAAGCGTAGTCACGCCTGCCCGGTCTCACTTCTGGCATCTGCCGGTCTGGAGACGATTGCGCTACGGATGCCCAACCATGTGGTTGCGCAGGGCCTGATCAACCGCGTTCAGCGCCCGCTGGCTGCGCCGAGCGCCAACCCCTCAGGCGGCGTGAGTCCGACAACTGCTGCCCATGTGGCGGAGGGTCTCGGGGACCGGTTGGACATGATCCTTGATGGCGGGCCGTGTGAGGTCGGGCTGGAGTCGACTGTGGTATCGGTAAGCGATGGCGAAGACGTCCGCCTGTTACGTCCCGGCACTATCACGCGATCTGAGCTGGAAGCTGTGTGCGGGGCAGTGGTCTCTGCAGATGGCCACGCGATAGAGGCCCCGGGCATGCTGGCTAGTCACTATGCACCGAACAGCGCCGTCAGGTTGAATGCCAAGAGCGCTTCTCCTAACGAAGCTTTGCTGGCTTTCGGACCTGATATTGTGCCGCACACAGGCCCAAGCGAGAACCTCAGCCCAGCGGGTGACTTGCTGGAAGCGGCGGCAAACCTGTTTACGATGCTACGCCGCCTTGACGCTCGGCAACCCAAGGGGATTGCTGTCATGCCCATACCGCAGGCAGGGATCGGAGAAGCAATCAACGATCGGCTGACCAGGGCGGCAGCGCCAAGATCATGACGCTTGTTTTGACGTGGCGGGCAATCGGTTCTAGGTGAACAGGATGACACTCAACACCCCATCCCCCGAAACACTCAAACGTCTTGCTACAGCAGCGGGCCCCGGCGGCGCGCTGGTGCATGGCTCTGACGATCTCAGCAGATACCTTGTTGAGTGGCGCGGCCTTTATCAAGGCACATCACCGCTTGTGCTGCGTCCTTCAGATGTTTCTTCGCTGGCCAAGATCGTGCGTATCGCGACTGAAGACAGCATCGGCATCGTTCCACAGGGAGGCAATACGGGACTAGTCGGCGGGCAGATACCAGATGTTTCGGGAACACAGGTGATCGTTTCAATGGAGCGGATGAATTCGGTCAGGTCAATTGACCCGCTGAACAATACAATGATCGTTGATGCCGGCTGTACCCTGCAGGCAGTGCAAGACGCCGCGGCAGCTGAGGATCGTCTGTTTCCTCTCAGTCTGGCCTCTGAAGGCTCCTGTCAGATTGGCGGCGTTCTGTCGACGAATGCCGGCGGCACCGCAGTGTTGCGGTACGGGTCGATGCGGGATCTGGTGCTTGGCGTTGAGGCGGTCCTTCCCAGCGGGGACATCTGGGACGGCCTGTCGGGCCTGCGCAAGGACAACACGGGGTACGATCTCACCAGCCTACTGTGCGGGGCTGAAGGCACGCTTGGAGTAATCACCGGCGCGGTGCTGAAGCTCTTTCCGAGACCCAAAGCGACTGAAACGACTTTTGCAGCTCTGCGCGACCCGCAAGCGGCAGTCGACCTTTTGGCTCGGCTACAGGATGCTAGCGGCGGTCTGGTCACGACCTTTGAGATTGTTAGTCGAAGCGGACTGGAACTCGTGCTGCGGCACTTTGACGATGCCTCCGATCCGCTTGCCGAAACAAGTGACTGGTATGTGCTCGCCGAACTCTCGACAGGAACAAAAGGCTGGCTGCGGGATGTGCTAGAGACCTGTCTGGGTCAGGCTATGGAGGCAGGCCTCGTCACCGATGCTGTGCTGGCTGAGAGCGGAAGCCAGAGACAGGCGCTCTGGTCACTGCGCGAAAACATGTCAGCAGCGCAAAAACTGGAAGGCGCAAGCATCAAGCATGACGTCTCAGTGCCAGTGTCCAGTGTTCCGGCGTTTCTCAATGAGGCGACGAATGCCGTCACTACCGCAATGCCGGGCGTCAGGCCCGTTCCCTTCGGGCATATCGGAGACGGCAACATTCACTTCAATCTGAGCCAGCCACTCGATATGGACGGCCCACTCTTTCTTGATCGCTGGCAGGAGATGAATGACCTCGTGCACGGTGTTGTTGCCTCCCTGAGCGGCTCGATTTCAGCAGAACACGGCATTGGCGTTTTGAAGCGCGACGAGTTGGCAAGGTACAAGTCGCACGTTGAACTCGATGCAATGCGGGCAATCAAGCACTCGCTGGACCCCAAGGGCATTATGAACCCGGGTAAGCTTGTCTAGTTTGTCGCGCTACGCAGACCGGCAATCGGAATGTTGCGCAAGGGGGCAATCAGCACCTTGTCGATCCGCGTGCCATCAAGATCAACAATCTCGAACCGGTAGCCATCCCAAACGAACTCGTCACCCTCTGTCGGCAGACGTCCAAAGAAGTGAAGCATGGCTCCAGCGAGTGTGTTGAATTCTTCTGTTTCTTCACCAGGAAGCGACTGAAGACCAAGAATTTCCTTCAGTTCGTCAACGGCCGCCGAACCTTCCACGAGGAACGATCCATCCTTGCGGCTAACAACATTGGTACGCGGCGCACTGCCATCGGCCGTCACATCGCCGACCATTGCACGGAAAATTTCAGCCATGGTAATGGCGCCCTGCACTTCGCCGAACTCATCGACGACCAGTGCCATGAACTTGCTCTCGGACTGCATGGTGCCAAGAACCTGCAGGGCTTTGGCGCTTTCAGGCACATAGAGCGGCGCACTCATGCTGGCGAAGAGATCAAAGTCGATATCGGATGGAATGGCTGCGAGCAAATCTTCTGCGCGGATGACGCCCACCGGTTCACGTGTCGGACCGCTGCCGACCACGTAGCGCATCGACTGCGCCTCCTTGATGACGGCTGTGTTGGCTTCAAGCGAGGCTTCATAGTCCAGCCAGGGCAACTGACGGCGCGGCGTCATGATGTCATCAGCCATCTTGTCGCCGAGACGGAACACGCGATGGACGATATCGCGCTCGACATCCTCGATGGCACCTGCTTCAGCGCCCTCGACAACCAACTGGCGAATTTCTTCTTCCGTGACCTGACTGACCGGCTCCGCCGAGATGCCAAGGACACGCAAGGTGAGATCGCTGAGAACCGACAGCAGATCAACCAGAGGGCCAAACAGGCGAGACAGACCAAGCATCGGCCGCGCAATACCGCTGGCGATATACTCGGGATTACCAAGGGCGATGCGCTTGGGCACCAATTCACCGATGACCAGGGTCATGATCGTCACAATCACAACGACAAGACCAAGCGCCACGGGCTCACCATAGGAGCCAATCCACTCAACGGTCTGCAGCATCTCGCCCAGCGGCTGTGACACGGTGGCGGCACCGAACGCACCGGACAGCACACCAATCATGGTGATGCCGATCTGT
>JANQMQ010000539.1 GCA_028279995.1 Candidatus Phaeomarinibacter sp.
ATCGATTTCCAGCAGCGCAAACTTGTCCCTGATTTCATCGCGCGCATCCGCACCGACGATGATCGCCGGGCCGTACTGCCGCGACAGACGCTGGAGCAACTGGGCCTCATTGACGGCACCACCGATGCCGGAGAAATCATAGACCTTTTCCGCCCCGAGATTACCGACCACGGCGGTGCCCCGCTCGATGCCGATGCTCACGGACACCGGAATGAACGGGCGGTGGGCGCGCTGGGCCTCGCGCTCGAGGTCGCGATTGACTGGTTCGATCTCAGCCACCATGCGCAGTGCTGCCTGGCAGGCCTGGATGGTATGGCCCTCGCGTTCGACCGGTGCGTTCCACAGGGCATTCATGCCGCCGCCCACAAATCGGTCGACCATGCCGTCATGGCGCAGGACACAGCGGGTGAGCGGGTCGTGAATGTTGTTGACGAGGCTCGCCAAGCCGGGCGCGTCTTCGCCAAAGGGTTCCGCCACACGGTGAAAGCCGCGGATGTCAGCGGACATGGCTGTCACCTCCGTCCCCCGGCCTGTTGGCGCGGCGGCTTCCGGCGTGCGGACGAGGGTGTTGATGTGTTTGGGCGCCAGCCGGTCGCTGAACTGCGCGCGGATGAAGCGCTCCGTGGCGTTGCGGCGCATCAGGTTCATGGTTGAGCCGATGAGGAAGACCAGCAGCAGGCCGGTAACCGGCAATACCGGATCAATCAGCCAGAGTTTGGAGGTGAAGGAGAACCACCCGGCCCAGAGTACGCCACCCATGGCAAGGAGACCGAACAGGACAGCCCAGAGCGTGCCTGCCGTTATCATCAGGGCGAGAAGGGCGACGCCCGTGATGAGCAGATACACCTGCTCTGCCGGCTGCGCCCAGTCGGGGCGCCACAGATAATGGCCGAGCAGCATCTGCTCGATCACCTGAACATGGGCTTCAACCCGCGGCATGGTGGCGAGCGGTGTTTCGACGAAAGCTTCCGCGCCCTGCACAGTTGCGCTTATGAAGACGATGGCATTCTTCAGCCGGTCGGCGTCGGGATGATCTCCGAGCACTTTCCATGCGGGCAGTGACCGGGCCGGTTCGCTCCTGGTGTAGTGGAGCCATAGTCCGCCATCCGGGTCTGTTGGGAACTCTTTCTGGCCGACGACGATGCGCTGCAAGCCGGGGCGGCGACCGAAACCGAGATTGGCGTCCGGTTTGGTGACAACTGCCAGGATGCCTCGTGCGCTTTCCGAGACGCGAATGGCCTCGACGGTGAGGCTTGGGACCACGTTGCCGGAGACACGCTCAAGCAGCGGCACCTGACGGATTATCCCATCGGTACCAGGGCCTGACGACAGGGTATCTGCGCCGTTGCCGGATGCGACGTCTTCAAGTGACTTGAGGCTGGGCGACATGCCCGCACGGATGGGGATGAACTGTGTCACATCGCCGCCGCGTGCGGATACGGGCGCCTTGCGTACGGGGACAATTCCATTCGGATCGTCCGTCAGCGCGAAGGCTGTGACCACGCGTCCGCGCGAGATGGCGTTGGCGAGAACACCATCATTGTCCGGCAGGTCGCGAGCAGCTTCCTGCAAACGCGCGAACTGTTCCATGTCGAGTTCAGGATTGGTCAGCCATTCCTGAACCGCTTCGGCAGGTGAGGTCGCGTCCGGCCACTCGAAGGGTGTTTCAAACACAACGGCACGGGCACCCAGCTCAAATGCCTTGTCTGTCAGTGTTGCAAAGCGGGTGCGTGGCCAGGGCCATGGGCCGACAAGCTGAAGGCTTGCCCTGTCAACATCCACATACATGACGCCGGTACCGGATGTGACGGCCGGATCGCGATAGGGCCGCGGTGATGCCGTCTGGTAGTAGTCAAAGACGGCGAGCCGGATGGTGGTGGCGATGCCTGAGGGGTCGTACTGCATGAGCACGAGCCAGCCGGCAAGCGCGATGCTTGCCAGCGCCGCCGCAAGGCGCCGCAATAGCTGAATCGTTTTCATGTCTTCCCCTGACACCACCCGGTTGATGGGTGACATTCACATGCGCATAGCCGCACACAGCCGTATTCTGCCCGATCATCTTCTAGCAAGGCCTTAAAGAATGGCCCAAAGATGGCGTCAGGCGACCACGGCAGCGTGTGTCATACGCTTTGTGAACGCTAGTTCAGGAAGGTTAAGATGCCGCTACTTTTTGCAGTCGGGCCGGGAGCAGGCGTTACTCTGCGGGAGCTGCTTCAGGTCCGCCAAAAGTGGCCAGATAGGCAATGACATCGGCCCGGTCAGAATCCTTCCGCAGACCCACAAATGCCATGGAGCCCCCGGGGATCACGTCTTTGGGTTGCTTGAGGTAGGCGTCCAGTGTCGCAACGTCCCAGACCTTACCTTCGGCTTTCAGTTCCATGAGGGCCGGTGAGAACTTGTATCCCTCGATGTGACCGAACTCCGCGCCAACCACACCGTAGAGATTGGGGCCGACCCGGTTGGGGCCACCTTCTTCGACCGTGTGGCAGGCCTTGCAGCGATTGAAGACACGCTTGCCCTTGGCTGCGTCGCCGGTGATCTCGGTTGCCGCTACGGGTGCATCCTCAGCCATGGCGGGGGTCACCTGCCATGTGGTTGCCATGACGGCGGTCATTGCGAAAGCGGCTGTCGCTGCGAGGAAGCTGGTTGTCTTCAACATCGGGTTCTCCACTGGTCACGGGCCAAGGGGCGGGAATAGATTGACCTCTAATTTATAGGCCCATAGCCCATGTGGCCATGCGCTGCGTTGCCGCGCTGGATTCCTGAACACCTGATAACCAAAAGCATAGTGTTTTTGGGGCCTTGATTGCATGCCGCCCCTGCTTTCGGGCACACTCCGGCTCCTTATCCTTGGGGAATGTTTTGGCCACAGAAATTGCGCAGTTTGAAACGCGGGAAACTGCTGAAGGCGGACAGATTGTTCTGTCCGGACCATGGACGGTGCGTCATGTGGGCGGGCAAGACAGCTCGTTGCGGTCGGTTGCCGACTCGGTGTCAGCGACGCCGCGCCACTTGCAGGGCCGGGTGGTAATCGACCTGTCGGGGGTAACAGCGCTTGATACGGCCGGCGCGTGGATGGTTCATCGCACGCGGCGGGACCTGGAAGAAGCGGGGGCTCAGGTCCAGCTGGTCGGTGCGAGTGAGACGCATGTTGATCTGATTGCCCTGGCGCTGGAAAGTGACCAGCCGTGTGATGTCGAGCCGGAACAGCGAAACGTCCTGGAGTTGATTGCCGAGCGCATGGGGCGTTCGATGGTGGCTCTGTGGAGCGAACTGGTCGCCATCCTCAATATGGTTGGGCTGGTTCTGGTGGTGATCGGTCAGGTAATCGTCCGGCCCCGGACGTTACGGCTGACGTCCGTTGTCAGCCACATGGAACGGGTCGGGCTGGATGCGGTTCCCATTGTGGCGCTGCTGACCTTCCTGATCGGCGCTGTCCTGGCGCAGCAGGGTGCTTCGCAGCTTGCCCTGTTCGGGGCCGAAGTCTTCACGGTCAATCTGGTGTCGATCTCCATCTTGCGGGAGCTTGGTGTTCTCATTACGGCGATTATTGTCGCCGGCCGGTCGGGCAGTGCCTTTACGGCGGAAATCGGCTCCATGAAGGTGCGTGAAGAGATTGATGCCATGCGGACGCTGGGCATGGACCCGATTGCGGTTCTTGTGGCGCCGCGGGTGACCGCCCTTGTGCTGATGCTGCCGGTGCTGACATTCATCGCCGATGTCATGGGGCTGGTTGGCGGTGGGGCTGTGTCCTACTTCCTTCTGGATATCTCGCCCCAGACCTATCTGCAGAGGGTTGATGAGGCGGTTGCGGTCAATACGTTCCTTGTCGGCCTCATCAAGGCACCGTTTCTGGCAATGGCCATTGCCGTCATTGGTTGTCTTGAAGGAATGCGGGTGAGCGGCAGTGCTGAGTCCGTTGGTGAACGGACGACGTCTTCGGTGGTGAAAGCCATTTTCACGGTGATCGTTCTGGATGCCCTGTTTGCCATGTTCTTCACCGCGGTGGGGTACTGAGCATGGCGGAGCGGGACAACATCATTCAGGTACGCAACCTGCGTAATCAATTCGGTACGCAGGTTGTGCACGATCAGCTGGCGCTTGATGTGCGTCAGGGTGAGGTACTGGGCGTTGTTGGTGGTTCGGGTACCGGCAAATCGGTGTTGCTGCGTACGATCGTCGGCCTCAAGCGGCCTGATGCGGGGACGGTGCGCGTCTTCGGCGAGGATGTGACCTCGCTGAAGGGGGACGCCCGCAAGGCTGTTGAGCAGCGATGGGGCGTGGCCTTTCAGGATGGCGCTTTGTTTTCTGCGCTGACGGTGGCCCAGAATGTTCAGGTGCCCATGCGCGAACATCTTGATCTGCCGAAGAAGCTGATGGATGAGCTGGCGGCGGAGAAGATCGCCATGGTGGGA
>JANQMQ010000602.1 GCA_028279995.1 Candidatus Phaeomarinibacter sp.
CAGCCACCTTCATGGGCAACCGATCTTTGACACGCCAGCGGAAAACCACCGCGACTACATCATTGCCGGGTCCGACCGGTTTGACTCCATCGAGGAACACCAGCGCGCGATACGGGACACACGATGGAAATACATCCGCAACTACAGGCCCGACCTGCCGTTCTTCCAGCCACTCCCCTTCCGTGATGAACTGCCAACCATGCAGGAACTCTGGCGGCTTCACAGCGAAGGGAACCTGACCTCTGCTCAGGCCAAGTATTTCGTAACGCCCCGCCCAGCTGAAGAACTGTACGACACGCAGGCAGACCCGCACGAGATCACAAACCTCGCATCTGATCCGGCACATGCAGCAACTCTCGAGCGGTTGAGGAGCGCGTACGACGCTTTCACGGAACGCAATGGCGACCTGTCCGCAATGCCGGAAGCTGACATGATCGAGACCATGTGGCCTGGCCTCGAGCAGCCGCAGACTGCACTCGTGGAGTTTTCCCGGACAGGCAACAGCCTCACCCTGAGATCAGCAACACCAGGTGCGTCGATTGGCTACCAGTTGGGGGGTGATCCCCGTTGGCATCTGTACACGGGGCCCATCTCCATCGACGGGAACAAAGATGTAAGGGCAAAGGCCATTCGATACGGCTACGCAGAGAGCAGCATCACGGTGTTTGGAGGCTCTCAGTAGCCGGGGCATTCTCTTCCCTCAGCGGGTTACCTTCGCAATCCGTGCATAGTCTCCGTAAAGGCAATGCATCTGGCCCTGACCAAGCCGGGTGATTGCCTCTCCAAGCTCTGCACGTGACGACACGTGAAACTGCTTCAGCCACCAGGTCAGCACGCGGCTGAACCATCGCGGCAAACTCTCCTGCTGGCCGAAATCGACAATCAGAAGGCGACCATTCGTCGAAGTCGACGCATAGCCGCAGTCCAATGCCTTCTGCCACGCGGGGATCATTGACAGGCTGTAAGAGAAAAAGACGCGATCAAACGATTGCCGGCCAAACAGCGCCTGCGCTTCGAAGGCCGACGCATCTGTCTGTGCAAGACGGATACGATCACTCAGCCCGGCCCGTTCGATGTTCTGCTGCGCCTTCTCAAGCATCGCATCGGAAATGTCGAGACCGTAGAAAAGGGCATGGGGATAGCGCCGCGCTGCCTTGATGAGGTTGCGCCCGGTACCACACCCGACCTCAAGCACATGCCCGCCCTGTGGAGGATCAAGCTCACGGATCAGACGATCTCGACCGAGCAGATAGTACTTCCGGGTGAGATCATAGAAATGGCGCTGATGGCGATAGATTGAATCCATCAAAGCGCCGGTCGAGTGGCTCACATCACTCATTCCGCATCACCCCTTGAAGACATAGAGATGAACGCCGCCATAGATGGCTGACCTATCGCGTTTGGAGTAGTCGAGGCTCTCCTCCGCCCTGTAGTCCCAACGGTCCATGATGTCATCCGCCACGCGCCCAGGCAGGATAGAAGGCGCGCCGGCAGTTCGAAATACGACGCGGGCGCCGCGCTGTGCGGTACGGGTAATCTCGCCCCACAGTTCGTTGAGTTGAGCGTCTGTCATCCAGTCCTGCGCATCCAGCAGGATGTAGGCATCCAGCGACTGGTCCGCTTCCTGGTTGAGCTGCTCCGTAAAGGAACGATGGCAGACCTGAACCCTGTCCGCACGGTCGCGTACATCCACAAAGTGGTCCGCTTGCAGATAGGGAGGCAATGGCCCTGCAGGTCCCGACGCATAGCCACGTCCGAATGCCTGCCAGGCGAAATAGTTGTCCTTCATCTCAAAGCCGCAGGCCAGCTTCTCCAGCCGAGCCTTGAGGACAGCCGCCATGTCACCATTTCCGTCCGCAGCAAGCGCTTCGTACTGGGCCGGTGGGATGCCGAGACCATAAAGCGACATCTTTTTGGAAGTGACCCAGCGCACCATGCGCCGGTCAAACAACGGTGCCAGCGCCGTATCAAAAAATGTCCGCTGCTCGTCAATGGTCCGAGCCCAGACGATCTGGCGCGGATCTGTGCCATGCAGGCGGGCCATCCAGTGCGCGACCCCGATGAAGTAGCCAAGAAGACCATGATGATAAAGGTCGCGGGAGAAAAGGGAGATGCGCCGCTGCAGCATCCAGTCCCGCCCCTCCCAATAGGCGCGGCTTTCTGCATCGAGCCCATCGCGCACAAACCGCTCATAGGCATTGATGTTGGCCTTAGCGTCAGCTTCACCGAAGAATCTGTAGAAGGATTCATAGGTCGGCATACCGCGGGCTGCCGCCAGCTTGAGACGTGTCAGTGCCAGATGAGCGCGATTGAGATCGACCGCGATAATCTCCTTGGGGTCGGCCGTGAGATACGACAGCACGTTGCATCCGCCGGATGCGATGGTGATAAGCCGAGAGTTTGAGGTCAGCGCCAGCGCTTCAAGATCAACCTTCGGGTCTTCCCAGATCTGCGGATAGACCAGCCCCTTGAAGGCGAAGGTAAACATCCGCTCCAGAAATCCGGCGCGGGTCGCAGCCTCGTTTTGATGGACAGCTGATTGAAGATTCTTGCGGGTCTGCTTGATGGATGAAGATGGCAAGGCGGGCTCCTTGCAGGCCATCATCAGGCAACCGGACACACCCGACCGGGCCTGCGTGCCACCGGGTGAATCACATGAAACATGCGAACCCGGTCATTAGCAGCCATGCCATGACGGTTTCGTCACAGGATTGCTTGATCAATGTGACGATGTGGCGGGCGGAACACCAATCAGGAAGGTCTACTCAGCACCTGCGCCAGCGGCAACAACAGCAGCCTGGCTTTCCTCAATACCAAGAGCATCCAGAACGCGCACAACGATGCCCGCAGCATCCAGACCGGCTGCAGCAACCTGAACCGGTGGCTTGTCATGGTCGATGAAGATGTCCGGCATGAAGACCGGCACGAAGCGGGCATGACCCGTATCAAGTCCCTGACGGGCCAGGCTGTCATAGACAAGCGTCGAGAACCCGCCGATGGAGCCTTCTTCCACGGAGACCAGAAGTTCGTGGTTCGTGGCCAGCTGCTTCACCAGGTCATCGTCAATCGGCTTGGCAAACCGCGCATCGGCAACGGTCGCAGACAGCCCCATGGCGGCGAGCTTGTCGGCCGCTGCGAGAGCATCATGGCGACGCGCACCATAGCTGAGGATGGCAACCTTCGTGCCTTCGCGGAGCACAACGCCCTTACCGATGGGCAGAATGCGACCCTGCTCCGGCAGGTCCACACCGGCACCCTCACCGCGCGGATAGCGCAGCGCAATCGGGCCTTCATCAAAGGCAGCGGACGTTGCCACCATGTCCACCAACTCGGCCTCGTTGCCGGCAGCCATGATGGTCATGCCAGGAATACAGCCCAGGAAGGCGACGTCGTAGGCCCCCTGATGGGTGACCCCATCCGCGCCAACCATACCGGCGCGGTCAATCGCGAAACGGACCGGCAGTTTCTGGATGGCTACGTCATGGATGACCTGGTCATAGCCGCGCTGCAAGAAGGTCGAATAGATGGCCGCAAACGGACGCATCCCTTCCGCGGCCATGCCGGCGCAGAACGTGACGCAATGCTGCTCCGCAATGGCCACGTCAAAGTGGCGATCCGGGAACATTTCACCGAACTTGGTCAGGCCCGAGCCGTCCGGCATAGCAGGAGACACGGCCACGATGCGCTCATCGCGCTGCGCTTCTGAAATCAGCGCATCAGCGAAAACCTTGGCGTAGTTGGGGGCTGTCGGCGTGGACTTCGCCTGCTTGCCATCCGCAATGTTGAACTTGGAGACACCATGATAGCAGTCCGCGGACGCTTCAGCAGGGCCATACCCCTTGCCCTTGCGGGTGATGACATGCAGCAAGATCGGGCCATCATGGTCCCGAGCCGCCGTCAGTACACGGACCATTTCGTCTACATCGTGGCCGTCAAACGGACCCGCATAGGGCACCCCGAGATCATCGAACATGGTCGGCTGATCAACGAAGCTGGGCAGTCCTTCGTCAGCAATGCCCTTGTCCCGCGTCGCTTCGTCCGGCATGAAACCGCGAAGCTCTGTCAAGTAGTGCGACAAGGCACCAGCGGGCGGCGCGATGGACATGTGGTTGTCGTTGAGAATGATGACCATCCGGCGTTTCTCTGAGCCCACATTGTTGAGCCCCTCGAAAGCCATGCCGGCAGACATGGCACCGTCACCCACGATCGCGACCACCTGATTGTCGCGCTTCATAAAGTCACGACCGGCGGCAAAGCCAAGCGCTGCTGAAATAGCAGTGGACGAATGCGCAGCACCAAACGGATCAAACTCGCTTTCAGCACGTGATGTGAAGCCGGAAAGTCCACCTCCCGTCCGAAGCGTGTTCAGTCGTGACTTGCGACCGGTCAGCGCCTTGTGCGGATAGCACTGGTGGCTGACATCCCAAATGAACTTGTCGTCCGGTGTGTTGAAGACGTAGTGCAGCGCAACCGTCAACTCGACGACGCCCAGTCCTGCGCCCAAGTGGCCCCCGGTTTGCGAGACGGCTTCAATCACAGCCTGCCGCACTTCATCAGACACATGCGGCAGGTCTTCCTGTGCCATACGGCGCAGGTCTGCCGGCATATCGATGCGGCTCAGGAAATTGGTCTGCTTCATCGGGGCGTGACCTTCGGCCATTCTCATATTCTCCAAAACAACACGGACCTGCCGGGCTTACTGATTGCGATCCACAACAAAACGCGCCACGGCACGCAACGTGTCCGCACTGGCTCCAAACGGCGCCAGATGCGCACAGGCACTCTCCACCAGGTCTTCGGCCTTCTTCCGCGCTCCCTCAAGGCCAAGGAGCGTTACAAAGGTGGTAAGCCCATCATCCTGGCCGACGGGCTTACCTACCTGTTCTTCCGTACCGGTCACATCCAGCAGATCATCTGCAACCTGAAATGCAAGTCCCAGATCTGCGGCATATCCGGCCAGGGCCATACGCTCGCCCTCACCAGTTCCGGCCAAAATAGCACCAGAAACGCAGGAAAACCGGATCAATTCACCAGTTTTGAGCGCTTCTAGCTCTGCAATCGCGTCATACCCCATGGTTTCACGGGCAGGCGAGATATCTATCATCTGTCCGCCAACCATGCCCGCAGCTCCTGAGGACCTGGCCAGCTCAACAACAAGGGCGGCGCGAACGGCAGCATCCCGGGATGTCGCAAACTCACCAAGCACCTCAAATGCCTGTGTTAGCAGCGCGTCACCTGCGAGGATTGCAATAGCTTCATCAAAAGCCTTGTGCACGGCAGGACGTCCCCTGCGGGTGTCGCTGTCATCCATGGCCGGCAGATCATCGTGGATCAGCGAGTAGCAATGAACCATCTCAACTGCACAGCCAACACGCAGGGACTGAGCCGTTGGCACTCCGAAAAGCCCGGCGCTTTCCATCACCAGGAACGGACGCAGTCGCTTTCCGCCAGATAGAGCAGAATAGCGCATGGCCTCAATCACCGGGCCGCGCGGCCCTGCAACTTCCGGAATAAGCCGATCCAGTTCGTTGGTCACAGCCTCTGCGGTGGACGCCATGAGGCTGTCCAGATCGACCACCGCGCCCGACACCGGGGCAGACATGGCTGTTTGCGGCTCTCCTGACGTTGCCGCCGGAGCCGCTGCTTCACTTGCCAAAACTCAGCGCTCCCTACTCCGCAGCCGTTACGCGTTGTTCCGCGTTCTGATTTTCCAGAGCGGCCGCTTCCTTGGCACGCTCCACTTCAATCTCGGCTGCTTTCTTCTCAACAAGTTCGACCAGATGGTCGATCATGCCGTCGTTTTCAATCTTGTGGTCTGCCACACCAGAGACATACACCATGCCGGTGTTCTTGCCCGAGCCGCCGCCTGTGAATCCTACATCGGTCATCATGGCTTCACCGGGGCCATTCACCACACAGCCGATGACCGATAGTGTCATGGGGGTGGAGATATGCTCCAGACGCTTCTCAAGTGTCTCGACTGTCTTGATCACTTCAAAGCCCTGACGCGAGCATGACGGGCATGAGATGATATTGACGCCGCGGTGACGCAGGTTGAGGGACTTCAGAATATCGAAGCCGACGCCGATCTCCTTGACCGGGTCCGCCGAAAGCGACACGCGGATCGTGTCACCGATCCCTGACCATAGCAGCATGCCCATGCCGATGGATGACTT
>JANQMQ010000606.1 GCA_028279995.1 Candidatus Phaeomarinibacter sp.
CGACCCAGATCGCAAAAATCGTCGTCAGCCACAGAGCGACGATGGTGGCAGATGCCTGGGTTTCCAGAGAGGCCACGGTCAGGATCGCAATCAGCGGAAACAACAGCGGCAGCGTGCGGTGGTTGCGCATGATGCTGTTGAACATGGCAAGCTCGATCGCATCCCCATGGCTAGCCAGTTTGGCATCGCCGGAATGCAGCTTGTCCAGTCTCAACGCTTCTGTGGGCCCGTTTCGCACACCTGTCTCCTCGCCGGCATGCGCCCCAAACGCATGCACGGACTAAGAAGTATGGTGGAAACACGTAAATTGCGCGCTAACGGCGCAATCGCGTGCAACCCGTCAGATTCTCGCGGATTTCGGACGTTTGTTACTTAGAATCTGGCGACATTTCACTTTTGCGGCTGAAAACTGGCCTGGATCATGGGCTTGTTCCCCATGGTCACCGATGTCAGGTGCGCCATCGCCGTTCCCCACTGGCTTACGACTTTCATGCGCACGGGGATGATGACATCGCCAGCCTTGTTGGGGCGCTCAAACTCTGCCATCCACAACTCCACGGGCGGTGAAGGATTGCGGGCCTGTTCGAGCTTCCACTCGCGGGTCTGACCGGCAAGCGGCACGTATCTCAGGTTACACTTGAGCGCGTTCCCCGAGTAATAAGTGTCGTCTTCAGGGTTCAGTAGTTCGCTGCCCTTGCGGGAGAAGGCCAGGTTGAAGACCCGGCGACCGTCGAACACTTTCACTTTTTCAGTACATGTCGTGTTGGCTGGGCGCAGGGCGGAGTAGAGGCTGGCCGTCAGCGGGTCAACCGTGCCGTCTGCCAGCCCGGAGCGCAGAGCGGCTGCCTGGTTTGGCTCTAGTTCGGGTTCAGCCGTGACATCAAAGGTTCCGTCAGCTTCGCGTGTCATTTCAAGTTCGCGGATGCCAAAGCGTGTATCCGAGAAATTGCGAAAGCTGATGGGGGTTGGGCCATTGCCTGAAAGGGATCCGACGGCGTGTGATTCAAATTTGGCGCGCAAGATGCTGTCTGCGACACCGGATGACTGACCGCTCGTCGAGATTTCATAGGTGTCTTCTGTCAGCGTAGCCTTGGCTTCAAGCGTCGCGAGGTGGAAACCGGCGCCGTAAAACTCATACACCATTGTAATGGGCTGAACCGTGTCTGCGGTTGATTGATCAGGAGACGTTTGCGGTAGGTCCGGAGTTGCGGCAGATGTGGGCATCGCCACTGCGAATGACAGGGCCACCAGCGCCGTTGCGCCTGATATTAGGCGTCCACGAACAGTTTTCGTGTTGGTGCTGTGCCGAAGTGGGTTTGTCGCGTTGTCGAGGTGCTGTGCCATTGGCCTCTCCCGTACCAGTCGCCCGAAGCGCCGGAAGGGCGCTCCACAAAGACAGGGCACAAGGATGATGCCATGTCTTACTAGTGTTCGCGAATAGCCGTGCTTCGGATCACCGCGCCACCATAGGGCGTTGGGGCAATTATGCGGACAGGGACCAGGAATCCCGCGGATTCCATTGGTGCCAGCCAGACTTCAACTTTCTGCGGATCTTCCTTCAGCTCGGTCATTGCCTTTGCACTATAGCCGGCAACCGGGGTCAGGCGCCCTTCACATTTATGCGCGGGGCCCGAATAGCCCTCGCTGGCCTCAATGTCGGTCTGGCCCTGGTAGTCCACCGAGATGTCAAACCGACGCCAGCCGTCAAAGACCGGCACGGTGTTGCTGCAAGGGGTTGCCGCATCAGCGGAAGTCAGCGCGAGAAGGGCGCTAACCGGATCCAGGGCTCCCTTCTTGTGAAAGTCTGACAGGGTGCCGGGTTTTTTCTGGGGCGGAGGCAGGGCAAGGACACTTGCCGGGCCGGTTTCGTTGAAGGTGATCTGCAGCTGGCTTGATTGGCCTGCTGCGGTGACATAGTCGGAGGTAAAAATCTGGGGCTTTAGGGACTTTTGTTCCTGGGCTCCGGCGGCAAACAGGGTCAGGGTCGCTTCCTCCGTGGCACCAGCCACCTCCTCGGTGACAATCTCCGTTTCCAGCTGATACCGCTGGGGGTCCACGTCAGCGGCCAGCGACATGGTGCCGATCTTTGCACCACCCACATAAACCACATAATCGATGGTCACCGCTGCCTGGGCGGTGTGTGCGAACAGTCCACCGGCGACCAGTGCTGATAGGGCAGTTAGACGCATGGTTGGACCTTCCGATTGGGCGAATGCTTTGATGGTGCACGCAGCGTAGCGGTGCATTCAGACATAGCGCGATTGCGTGTCTGTTTTACAGCCTGCCGTGCGACCGGGGGTGGCTTTACTGGCTGTTCAGGGCAGCGTGGCTTGGATTTGCCTTCGAAACGGTGAATCTGGTCGCCCGCGCCACCAGTGTTCCGATCGGGGTCGCCACTTCAATGCGCGCCGGCACCAGAGCGTCGGCTCCATCAACAGGTGCCAGCCACACGGTGATCGGCATCGGGTCCCGGCGCATCTCACGCATGGTCTTGCGCTTGTAGCCTGCAACAGGGCGCAGAATGGCGTTACAGCGGACTGCGGGTCCTGAATACCCCTTGCTTTGCTCAAGCGGGCTCATGCTGTCGAAGGACATGACGAAATCATAGCGGCGACGACCGTCATAGACCGGAATGGTCCGATCGCAGGCAGCGGCTGATGGTTCTGCCACAGGCACGATCACTGCCGACAGCGGGTCGACCGAATTCTTGAGATGGCGTGCGGTGGCTTTGACGCGGCTGGAGTTGTCGTAGGCCGGCTCGGCTGCCACGAGCGGGAGACCCTCTGGGCCATAGGTCATGTCGACCTTCTGCTTGTCATCGTCGCTGGCACTGTAGGAATAGTACTTGGTGGTTTGCATCAGGCGCGTGCTGCGCGTGCCTTCGCTCTTCAGACTGAATACCGTCTTGAAGATATCGTCCGTGATACCTTCGGTACGAATGGTGCTATTGGCGGAGTAGCTTTCCTTACCAAAAGCAGCTTGCATGGCGATGGACCCGAACTTCAATCCGCCCAATCGCGCGTCCAGATGGATGTCGAGATTTGTGATGGGGCCGCTATTCGAAGGAGCGGAGACAAGTGGTGTCTCCGGTGCCGCGGCTGCCGGTGCGGCCATGGCGATGGCGGCAATTCCGAGGGTTGCAAATGCGGCAAGCACTGCGAGCAGATGCAGGGGGACACGACCGGTGCGGCGGGCTGCCGTGGCGTCCGACTGCGTCGCGGATTTCGGGGTCGACTGGTTGAAAACGGCTTCTGTGCTTGTCATTTTGGCCCTCCGCCGCTTGCGGGCCTTGGGGCCCGAACGGCATTGTCTGGTTCACGGCTTTGGTGCCGGTATGACCCGCATTAGTGAATTTTGCGGGTGAACCGTAGCTGAACGGCCAGCCACTCAATGGTGGTGGGCAGGTTGGCGCAGAAATTGGCCCCGAATGGCGGCCAAATCGGGCCTGCGGGCTTGACGCAAAGGGGCTTGCGGCCCTATACCCGCGCCTTCTTATCCGCTTTGAAACACGAATTCAGGAGGTGGGCATGGCTCGCCGCTGCGAACTTACGGGCAAAGGTGTCATGACTGGCAATAATGTCAGCCACGCGGTCAACAAGACCCGCCGCCGTTTTCTGCCGAATCTCTGCAATGTGACGCTATCCAGCGATGTCCTGGGTCGCTCTGTGAAGGTGCGCGCCAGCGCCGCTGCTCTCCGCTCAGTCGAGCACAAGGGGGGTCTTGATGCCTTCCTCGCTGCGTCCAAGGAAGAAAACCTGTCGCTGAACCTTCAGCGCATGCGTCGTGAAATCGTAAAGGCACAGGCTGAAGCAGCGGCCTAACCGCACCACTCAGCCGTCGCAAATCTGATCTGGGGTCCGTTTCACCAAGGGAACGGGCCCTTTTTCGTGGGTTTTGCGGACCGAGGACGCCGGCGCGAGGCCGGTCCGGGGTTTGGTTATCAAGCGGCGGGGCACTACATCCTCACGTGGCGAAACCCGGTTGGCATGTCCGCTGCATCTCCTGCTTCACACGTAATCATGCGAGAGAAGCCAGGAGAGCAGGTATGGTCATGGCAGAGGGCCGTTTTCACCAGTCGATGGACCAAAAACCAAGCGCAATGGCGGAATTTGCACGCTTTCTGGGTTCCTTGATGATCCCAACCGTTCTGCTTCTGGCTGCGGCAGTGGCCGGCTTTCTGGATCGCGACACACCTGTGTCTCTGATTGGGTCTCTTGAGGCTATCGGATTGCAGTTTGATCCCGGGAGTTGGTTCACCCTGGGACATCTCTGGGTCTTCTCTCTATTTTTGTTGGTCAACCTGATCGGACGCCGCCATGGCGCGTCCGTGACCTTTGCCTCCATCCTGGCGGCGGCCTGTATTCTTGCGGGTGTGTGGGCTTACGCCGTTCTTGGCGATGCCCATGTCGTGATGCCGGCCGACATGATTGCAGCGCTCAGTGAAAGGACCATGGTTCTGGCAGTTGCCCTGTCTGTCAGCGTGGGGCTGCTGGTGAACACCATTGTGTTCGACCTGGTTCGCGGCCGGCCCTGGTGGAAGGCTCCGCTCCTGGCGCCGTTGTTCGGCGGTGCTGTCATGGTGGTGCTGTTTCACGCGCTCGCCGGTGGGGCGCTGGCCGGTGATTTTTCAGACCGGGCGGCAGCACATTTCGGGATTGTTGTGTTTGCGACGCTCTTTATGCTGGTGGTCTACCATGCCTTGCGCGCGATCATTCAGCCGCGTTCGGGCTATGGCGGCGCCTAGTCTTTCAATTCAAACATCAGCAGCAGCGTTCGCTGCAGCGGGTTGAAGTTGTCATCGGAAACGACATAGACCAGCGTCTTGCCGTCCGGCGTTTCGCTGACAGCAATCCCTTCCATATTGTCCACGGTCTGTCCCGCGGTTGAGCGGTAGAGGATGTCGCCATCCAGTGGCGCAGTCTCATCCAGCGCCGCGGCCGGGATGCGGCGGATCTGGGCGCCGACACCTCCAATAGGGTTGAACCGGCGCTCAAGCGTCAGAAGGTCGCCTGACGGCAGCAAGGCCATATCGGTCAGGTCAAACGGCGGTATGCGTTTCAGTGTGATGTCCGTCGTATCGCCGTCCCTGACCCGCCACCCGGTGATCTCGTCCTTCGACGCCATGGTGGCTTCGGTCACCGCAACGAGGGAGCCGTCGGGTAGCGTCGCCAGTGCTTCGAGGCCCTTGTTGTTGACGGCGTTTGCCAGCTGCGGGCTGATCTCGATCCTGTCCGCCCGGGCATTGAAGCCGTATGTGGCGAGGTCGTAGGCCCAGACCCGGTGGTTGCGCTCGAACGCAACGGCGATCCGGCCATCCGGGAGGGTGGTCATGGCTTCCGCATCTGCCAGTCGTTTCCTGCCTGCAATCGGCTCACCGTCCATGTCGCGCATCGGGGCGAGGGTCAGGTCACCAATGCCGGACAGGGCGCCATCGGTGTAAACAAGCGTTGCAGAGAGCCAATGGCCGGTATCCGTGATGGCCAGAAGATGCACACCGTTGTCCGATACAACAAGACCTGAAATGCCGCCAAAACGGTCGTCATCGGAACGCACCTCAAGACCGCCGCGGTAGATGAAAGGGCTGGGGGTCGAGGGGGCGTTGAGGGTGTCATCTGCGTTGGACGGGTTGAGGGCTATCCGCGCGAACGACACGGAGGCCGTATCAGCATTAGCCGCGGCGGGTGCTGCCTGGAGACAGGCGAGCGAAAGTGCTGCCGCCAGCGCCAGTAGCGGGGCTGAACGGACGGGGCGAAAGTACATCGGACATTCCTGGTTACTTGGCTGCGATCACCGGCTTAGCAACAGTCTGTGGCGGAACTTTGGGCATGCCGTCCGTGCGGCGTGGCGCTGTCCTAGTCGCCTTGGGGTCGTCCTCGAACAGTTCCGCCAGCTTCTCGGTCATGGCGCCGCCCAGTTGCTCTGCATCCACGATCGTGACTGCACGCTTGTAGTAACGGGTCACGTCGTGGCCGATGCCGATGGCGATCAGTTCAACCGGTGACCTGGATTCAATCTGCTCGATGACTTCGCGCAGATGCCGTTCCAGGTAATTGCCGGAGTTGACCGATAGTGTGCTGTCATCAACCGGCGCACCGTCAGAAATCACCATGAGGATGCGTCGCTGCTCAGGCCGTGCCAGCAGGCGGTTGTGGGCCCAGATGAGTGCTTCCCCGTCGATATTTTCCTTCAGCAGACCCTCGCGCATCATCAGACCAAGATTGCGACGGGCACGACGCCAGGGGGCATCAGCGGCCTTGTAGATGATGTGGCGCAGATCATTGAGGCGGCCCGGTGAAGCCGGTTTGCCGGCAGCGAGCCATTGCTCGCGGGACTGGCCGCCTTTCCATGCACGGGACGTGAAGCCGAGAATCTCGGTCTTGACCGAGCACCGCTCGAGGGTGCGGGCCAGAATGTCTGCGCACATGGCTGCGACAGTGATCGGGCGACCGCGCATGGAGCCGGAATTGTCCAGTAGCAGCGTCACCACCGTGTCGCGGAAGTTCATGTCCTTCTCGATCTTGAAGGACA
>JANQMQ010000613.1 GCA_028279995.1 Candidatus Phaeomarinibacter sp.
CACCGCAAGCAGCATCAGTTCGACCGACATCAGGATGATGATGACGTTCTTCCGGTTGAGGAAGATGCCGAAGATGCCCAGCGTGAACAGCAGCGCTGCGACGGTAAGATAATGGCCAAGGCCGATAGCGATCATGTCCCTGTCCCCCTAAATGCCCTGACCCGGTTTCACGTCTTTGAGTTCCACGGCCTGCTCACGCGTCCGCGCGACCTGATGCGCGATCACCTGGCGCTTGACGCCCTCCTTGTGGCGCAGCGTCAGTACGATGGCACCGATCATGGCGACCAGCAGGATCATGCCTGATGCCTGGAAGTAGTAGACGTAGTCCGTATAGAGCACGCGGCCGATGGCCTCGGTGTTTGTTACGTCGGTCAGTATGGGTGTCGGTGACGCTGCAAGTGACGCGGCTTCCGGCGCGATCGTCCAGGCGCCCAGGACAAGCAGCAGTTCAAGCAGCAGGATGAAGCCGATCAGCGCACCGAACGGCATGTATTGCAGGAAGCCCTCACGCAGCTCCGCAAAGTCCACGTCCAGCATCATGACCACAAACAGGAACAGCACCGCGACGGCGCCGACGTAAACGATCACGAGGATCATCGCCAGAAATTCAGCGCCCATGAGCACGAAGAGGCCCGCAGCGTTGAAGAAGACGAGGATCAGGAAAAGGACGGAGTGCACGGGGTTGCGGGCTGCGATCACCATCACAGCGGACGCCACCGCGATAAACGCGAAGACGTAAAACGCAATCGTTGCAACGATCATCTTGTTTGAGCCCCCCGGCCCGTTTCAGAAGTGGTGCAGGCTCTTACGGCCTGCAATTCAAAAGTTTCGTTTGTGGGCGCGCTGTTACTAGCGGTACGGCGCGTCCAGTTCCATGTTCTTGGAAATCTCACGTTCCCACCGGTCGCCGTTACTAAGCAGCCGGTCCTTGTCATACATCAGTTCTTCGCGCGTCTCGGTTGCGAACTCAAAGTTCGGGCCTTCCACGATGGCATCCACCGGACACGCTTCCTGGCAGAAGCCGCAATAGATGCACTTCACCATGTCGATGTCGTAGCGCGTGGTGCGGCGCGTGCCGTCATTGCCGCGAGGCGCAGCTTCGATCGTAATTGCCTGCGCCGGGCAGATTGCTTCGCACAGCTTGCAGGCAATGCACCGCTCTTCGCCGTTCGGATAACGGCGCAGTGCGTGCTCACCGCGAAAGCGCGGGCTCAGCGGGCCTTTTTCGAACGGGTAGTTCACCGTCGGCTTCGGCTTGCTCATATAGCGCATCGCAATGAAGAAGCTTGAGACAAACTCGGTCAGGAAGAGGGACCGGGCGGACTGATCTAGCCATGCCATTTTCGTGTGTCTCCTTACGCCGGCAACAGGTCGAACGCGACAAGCACGCCGGCCGTGGCCACGAGATAAAACAGTGACAGAGGCAGAAACACTTTCCAGCCAAGACGCATCAACTGGTCATAGCGGTAACGCGGGACCATCGCCTTCACGACCGCGAAGATGAAGAACAGGAAGACCACCTTCGCCCAGAACCAGAAGAAGCCGGGGATCCAGTTGAAGGGTGCAATGTCCGCCGGTGGCAGCCAGCCACCCAGGAACAGGATGGTGATCATCGCGCACATCAGAAGGATCGACACATACTCCGCCAGGAACAGCAGCATGTACGGGGTCGATGAGTATTCGGTCGCAAAGCCTGCGACCAGCTCAGCTTCCGCTTCCGGCAGATCAAACGGCGGACGGTTGGTCTCAGCCAGGGCGGAAATGAAGAAGATCACGAACATTGGGAACAGCGGGATGAAGTACCAGTTGAGCATCCCGTAAGGTCCGTCCTGGGCCCGCACGATCTCAGACAGGTTCAATGAGCCTGCCACCAGAAGCACCGTGACGATCACAAAACCGAGCGACACTTCGTATGAGACCATCTGCGCCGCAGAGCGCAGCGCACCCATGAACGGGTACTTCGAGTTCGATGCCCAGCCGGCCATGATGATGCTGTAAACGCCGAGCGACGAAATCGCGAACACGAAGAGAATGCCAACATTGATGTCTGCCAAGGCCCAGCCATCGGCCATCGGAATGACGGACCAGGCAGTCAGTGCCAGCACCGCGCCCACGATGG
>JANQMQ010000630.1 GCA_028279995.1 Candidatus Phaeomarinibacter sp.
GGCAGGCAGGTGGAAAAACCTGAGCCTCAATACCGGACACGGCACCTATGGCTGGACCATGGCATGTGGCAGTGCACGCGTGGTGGCGGATTTGATCGAAAATGAGTCTCCACCGGTCGATCCAGCACCATTTGGGCTCCAGCGCTTCACCGGCTAACCCTCCGGAAACAAAAAACTTTCGGAAAAAAATCCCGGTATTCTGCGGGATTCGGGAAAACATATTGCAGCGCACAAAAAAGCGCTTGCATTGCGTGGGTGCGCTGCCATATATGCTGCATCGCACAAGACGAGATCAGGTCGCAGCCCGTTGCTGCCGCACCGCCTCGTTCCACCCCCTGCGTATCTGGGGTGACACGTTCCAGAAACCGGGGACACAAGCGGCACCCCTCAAATCGCCGCACAAGGAGAATTGAAAATGGCTGCTGCAAAGAAGACTGCAAAGAAGACAACCACCCGTCGTCGTCCCGCTGCCAAGAAGGCCGCTGCGAAGAGCCCGATCCGCGTTGCGGCTCACACCGTGATCGACACCGTTGAAGGCAACGTTGTTGACGGTTTCAAGGCTTTCCGCGCAACGGTTGACGCCAAGGACCTTCAGGCTGCTGTCGACGCACAGCGCAAGTATGCCGAAGCCGCCATCAAGCGCACCCGTCAGGGCGCCGAAAAGGTTGGCGAGATCGCTACCAAGGCTGTGAAGGAAGCTGGCGAGCCGCTCGTGAAGCGCGTTCAGGACGTCCGCACCCGCGTTGAAAACAACGTCAACGAAGCTTTGGGCCGCGCTGCGTAACACGCGCTCCCAATAAGCCTGATCAGGCTAGACGCCCGGCTGCTCCCTCCCTGCAGCCGGGCGTTTTTTTGTGCGCAGGGTTCAGGTTTCGAGTCAGACGGCAGGTTTGGCACGGCGCTCGACGAGAGCAAGGCCCAGCGCCGAGGCGATCACCCCGAGCGCAAACAGCGCGATGCCGGAGTGAACGTCGGCCGTGGTCAGCACCTGGCCATTGAGAATGATGACCAGCAGCGCCAGCACCAGGACATCCGCCATCGACCAGCGCGAGAGGGCGGAAAGCCGTCCCAGCAACCGCGCGAGTTTTGCGTCCGGCTGGCGCATCCGCTTCAGCGCCACCAGCCCCAGTACGATCTTGCCGACGGGAAACATCACCGACACCGCAAAGACAAACCCTGCAAGGATCACATCACCCCGCTCGGCCATCGCGATGATGCCGCCGAGAATGGAATAGGTCTCTTCATAGATCCAGAACGAGCTGACCGAGATCGCCGGCAGGGTCACGCCCGCGATCATCAGCCCCAGCGCCGCCCATAACAGAATATTGGCAAGCCGGTTGCGCGGCGACGGCACGGGCAGGGACGGGGAAGCGGTGTTCATGCCGAAAGCCTATCGCAAGCCGCGGTCGCTGTCCTGAACCGGACATGACAATCACATCGCAACCAAATGCGGGGAATAGGTCAGGCCGCTATGGCCTTTGACTGAAAAAGCTCCGGCAGAAAGTTTTCAAAGCACCCGACTTCTTCAACATTATGTCTTATCCACGCGACACGCTGCGCAGCGCCAAAGCGGCGCGGCAGAACCGCGGCATTGATAAGCCGTCGCAGTGGCCCGGCCCCCGCGCCAGCACGCATGCAGCTCTGGTAGATCGCCCCGTCGGGTGAGTCCTTGAATACATGATCTAGCTCCAGCAGCCGGTGGCCTGCAACGTCCAGATGAAACCCGACACCGCGCCCGTCCCACCGATGGATGACAGCGCGGGCATCGGTGGAGAAGTGCTTGTCCCTGCCGAACACCTCCTGGATGTGCACCCGCTCTTTGGGCGCCACACGGCCGGCCTTATTCCGGGTGAACTCAACAGCCACATGATCGCGGGGATGCCATAGGTGATAGGCAGGCAGCGTTTGCCCCCGATATGTGGCGGTGCCATCAAACACCTGGAACCACCATTCCAGCATCTCTGTGGTAACGCCCGTCAGCGGCGCATGGTTCAGCCGAATTTCATACCGGCCGTCACCCAGCTGCGTTTCAACAACATCGCAGTCGTCGACCGCGCGAAGTGTCCATCCAAAGTCGTATGGAGCCGGAAGTCGTTTTCCCAGAGATGCCACGGGTGCCTCCTGTTTGTTGGTATAGTCACTACTATACGCTCTTCATCCGGCATGTAAAGTGGCTACTATACCAATGACCCAGCAACGATTCCAAAGGCCTTCAGCCATGGCTTCAGACACGTTGGATGCCTTGAAAACGTTTGATGCGCAGGCGAAGACCCCGCGCAACGAGATTGAGGCGCGCATTCTTCACGCAGCGGGCCACGTCTTTGGTGAGAAGGGGTTTCACGATGCCCGCACGGCTGAGATCGCCAAGGCCGCAAAAACCACCGAGCGGACGCTGTTCAAGTATTTCCCGACCAAGGCCAGCCTGTTTGCCGCTGCGCTGATGCCTGCTGTCGTGTCCATGACCGTTGGCGAAGGACTTCAGCAGACGCGGGACCTTTGGGCTGCGACGTCTCCGGACTTCGAGACCTGGCACGATACGCTCGTGCGCACACGGCTTGAGCAAAGCCGTAAGGTTGCCCCCCAATTGCGCATGCTGATCGCCACTCTGTGTACGGACGACGAGGTGCGCCGCTGGTTCGTCGATGCCTGGCGCGACCAGGTCTGGCAGGCTGCTATCGAGGCGCTGGAGAGGTTTCAGGATGAGGGAAAAGTGCGCAGTGACATACGCCCTGAAACAGCCGCCCGGCTCATCGTGTCGGTGAACCTGGGATATGTGCTCACAAGGTTCATTCTCGCACCCGATCATCCATTCGATGATGACGCGGAAATCAACGCCAACACAAAGCTGATGGCCGAGTGCCTGACACCGCGACCCCAGAAGCCCCGTAAGAGAGCATGACTGCTAGCCACTGCTTAGGGTGATGGGATGACGTGGGGCCTCAGTGCAGTT
>JANQMQ010000733.1 GCA_028279995.1 Candidatus Phaeomarinibacter sp.
TGAGTAGACACTCATGTACCAGTCATTGACCGCGTCCGGATCAAGGCCGGCGATCAGCGCGAAGTTGCCGGTCACCATCAGCCGCTGAATGTGATGCGCATAGGCGTGGTCACGAGTCTGTCCAATGGCCTGTGCCAGGCAGGCCATCCCTGTGTCGCCAGTCCAGTAGAAATCCGGCAGCGGTGTCTTGGCGTCGAGCGCGTTGCGGGTCTTGTAGTCGGGCATTTCCCGCCAGTAGATGCCGCGTACGAACTCCCGCCAGCCAATGACCTGACGGATGAAGCCCTCGACTGCGTTGAGCGGTGCATCGCCCGCTGCATACGCATTTTCAGCTGCAGCACAGATCGCATGGGCATCCAGCAGTCCTGCATTCAGATATGTCGAGATCACACTGTGAAAGAGATGCGGGTCTTTGTCTGTCATCGCATCCTGATAATCGCCAAAACGCGGGAGAGCATGACTTATGAAGCGCCTGAATGCCTGCTCTGCCTTGGATCGGGTTACGGCCAGGGTGAAGCCATCCGTGTTGCCAAAATGATCCGGGAACGTTGTTTCAACGAGCTTGATCACCTCTGATGTTGTCTCGTCAGGTGTGAAGTGTGACGGACCGGGGAAGTCGAGATCATCCCGGATGGGCTTGCGATTGTCCTTGTCAAAGTTCCATTTGCCGCCTTCAGGCTTGCCGGCTCCGTCCATCAGGAATGCGGTCTTGCGGCGCATCTCCCGATAGAAATACTCCATGCGCAATTCCTTGCGTCCGTCGGCCCATGCGTTGAAGTCTTCGAGGGGGCAAAGGAACCGGTCATCGTCCCGCAACGTCAGCTTGACGCCCAAGTCGGCGGACCAGCTTTCCATATCCTCTGCAAGCCGATATTCACCCGGGCGTGTGACAATCAATTGGTCAGCGTTGTGCCGTCTAAGCGCGCGCTCTGCTTCTCCCTTCAGTGTTCCGGTGTTGTTGTTGTCAGTCAGGGTGACGTAGTCGACGTTGTAGCCGTCCTTCTGCAGCTCCTGCGCGAAGTGGCGCATGGCCGCCAGAACGAAAACGATCTTCTTCTTGTGATGCTTCACATAGGTGCATTCACCCATCACCTCTGCGAGGAGGATGACGTCTGTGTCCTTGTCAGCGTCGGCCAGCGATGACATGGCCGGGCTGAGTTGGTCACCAAGTATGAGTCGGACGGCCCCCATTTGGCCTCTCTAGCCCTTTGTCCGCAGGTGGCTTCGCCCGCCGTCAACGCGCATCACCTGGCCTGTGATCCAAGGGCTTTCATCGGTGAGCAGGAATGCGGCCAGCCTGGCGGCATCTTCGGCTTCGCCAAGGCGGGGGATGGGGTGCAGCTTGGCGATACCCTGTGCCATTGCCTCTGATTGTGTAATGGGAGCGGCGAGCTTTGTTTCCATCAAGCTGGGCGCCACGACATTGACCCTAACGTCTGGTGACAGGTCAGCGGCCAGCGCACGGCCAATGCCCTCCACCGCTCCTTTGGCGGCGGAGACAATGGCATGGTTGGTGAATCCTTGTGCGACAGCGATCGTCGAAAACAGAACGACTGAGCCTTTTGCCTTTTTCAGAGCGGGCGCAGCTTTCTGAATCGCCAGGGCCGCTGAGACGGCGTTGAGCTGGAATGCTGCTGTGAGGTCAGCGGCGGATACACGGCGCAGGGGTTTCAGGTCGATGGAACCGACGCAAAACGCAAGCCCTGCAAGTCCTTCCGGCGTGACTGCGTTGTCGACGACACGTGACAGATCATCCTCATTGGTGACGTCGCCGACGATGCTTTGCGCAGACAGTCTGTCCGCCAGGTCTGCGAGGTCAGCTTCGTTCCGGCCACTTAGCACCAGCGGCAGGTGTCTGCTGCTGAGTCTGGCTGCCAGGGCTGATCCCACACCGCCGGTGGCTCCGAAAATCAGGAAGGGTGCGCTCATTGTGTGTTCCCGTTTGCATCTGGTGGTTGGGGCATCGAGACCCGCGAATAACAGCCATTCCGCTCCCCATATGGACCGGTCCCTGTGAGGTGAGCTATGTAAGCGGACCCATTCGGCAAGGCTGATGACTGCAAATAAAGATCAAGAGACAGCGTCTGCGCTGCAGCAAACAACAGCGGCCGAGCGCAAGCGTGCCTTCGGTATCCTGTTCTTCTGCCTGTTGTGCCTGGGCATGGGGCAGTCCCTGTTTTTTGCCGTATTGCCGCCTGTAGCCCGGGATCTCGGTCTGACGGAAGTTCAGGTCGGAGCAATCTTCTCTTTGTCCGCGTTGCTTTGGGTGGTCACCAGCCCTTACTGGGGGCGCACCAGCGATATGTGGGGCCGCAAGCCGATCATGCTCATCGGGCTGTGCGGCTTCGGGACCTCCACCATCGGATTTGCGATCTTCATCTGGCTCGGGATGCAGGGGGTCGTGGGAATCGCGCTGCTGTTCCCCTTGCTTGTCGGTGTGCGCGCCATTTTCGGGGCGTTCGGATCGGGGACCATGCCTGCCAGCCAGGCGTATGTCGCTGACCGTACGACCCGCGCCGAGCGCGCGTCTGGTGTTGCGACCATTGGCGCTGCCTTTGGCATGGGGACCGTCATCGGGCCGGGTGTGGCGGCGGCGCTGATTGTGTTCGGGCTGCTGGCGCCGTTCTTTGTGGTCGGGTCGCTGGCCTTTCTCAGTGCACTGGCGATCTGGATTCTGCTGCCGGAGCGAACCCGCCCACGTGAGCGCCAGGACAAGAAGCACCGGCTTAAGATCAAGGACGCCCGAGTCTGGCCCTTTCTTGTGGTGGGTGTCCTAATGGCGATGGGGCAGTCGATCGTGGTCCAGGTGTCGGCCTTCTACTTCCAGGATACGTTGTCGCTGAGTGTTGAAGATGCCGCTCAGATGGTTGGCGTCGGTATGATGGCGATGGCCATGTCGACTTTGTTTGCACAGCTTGTACTGATTCAGAGACTCAATCTGTCGGTCCAGACGATGTTGCGCGGCGGCACTGTGGTGATGGTCATTGCGTTTGCGCTCATGATCACCGGTGGTAACTACGCGACGCTGGTGATGGCGCTTGTGGCGTCAGGGCTTGGCTTCGGGCTGTTGCGTCCGGGGCTTTCCGCGGCGGCGTCTTTGAGCGTCGAGCCGGATGAGCAGGGCTCGATCGCTGGCTACATCGGATCAACAGCCGCCATGGGACACGTGGTCAATCCGTTCGTTGCCCTGCCGCTGTATCAGATCATGCCGCAGGCCCCGTTCATTCTGGCGGCCTGCCTAATGGTCATCATGGGGATATTCATTCTTCTGCATCCGCTCGTGTCATCGGTGCGCGCGGGGTATGACGATGATGAAGACGACCATGATGGTGATGTGGTCCCTAAAGGGTAGTATTTTACAACTCATGCGGGTGGGGTGTTGTCGGCAGGCAACGGTCATTTCCACAAACTTGCGGATGTGGATTCCGCCGCTTGCCGCCGATTACCGGCTCTTCAACAATGCTTAGTTGAATCTCAGTTGATGTGAGTTGCATGTATTGCGAGGGGTGTCATGCGTCGTTTTTTTGTTGTTGCGTTGTTCGTTTTCCTGGCCGGGTGTGCCACGTACAAATCAGTTCCATTTGAGCAGTCGGCTGCCCAACCCATCAAAAGAATTGGCTTGCTGTCACCGGCACTTCCAAATGAGCCGACGGCCTTTCTGGCAACCACAGTTGGCCAGAGCTTTGGCATTATTGGTGCGATTGTTGATGCAAGCATGGCGAGTTCACGTGCAAGCAGCCTCAACACCATCCTAACCAGCAACAAGTTCTATATTCGCCAGGAAGTTGAAAGCAGCCTGACTGCCGCACTTGAGGAGCAGGGCTATGAAGTGGTTCTTGTCAACGCCACGCGGACCAGCAAAAGAGACTTCATCCAGACATATCCGACTACGGATGAGCCTGTTGATGCCTTTCTCGATGTGATTGTTCCTGGCTACGGATATGCATCTGCGGGTATAGGCAGCAGCACGCCATGGCGCCCTTTTGCATGGATGAAGACGCGACTTGTCCGCGCGACCGACAATGCAGTGCTGATGCGTGAGGACATTGTCTACAACCGGCTAACTGATCAGCGGGATGACACGGTGACCATTTCAGCCGACCCATCTTACCAGTATGCGGATTTCTCCGGTCTGGAATACAACAGTGCGCAATCAGCCGAGGGTGTTCGTGTTGCGATCACTGAAACCTCAAACACGGTTGGGAAGCTGTTGAAATGATTGGCTCCCAGCAAAAGTTTATTCGCCTGACACTACTTGGTGCTGTTGCTTCTTTGCTTGCTGCGTGTGCGCAGGATCGCGGACCTGCGCCTATTCTTTCTGTCGCGCAGACCTCATGTCTGGCGGAGCCGCCTCTGACTGCTGCAAAGCCTTTGATGCTCAGTGCCGAAGAAACAAAACCACTAGAGTTTCTGATTTCGGGTACGAGTTCCTGTCTTGAAACGACAGAAGGCGTTCGCAGCCTGTTTGAGCTTGTACAGCTGCCGCAAAGCGTTGCTCCGTTCTCTGTGCGAGTGGCTGCGGTTCCCAGTAGTACGGGCCTCTTTGCACCGCAGCTCACATTCCTGGATTCAGATGGCTTGCCGGTGCGGCAAATTTCGGAAGAGAAGTTCGTCTTCCGTGGTCCCAAGTTGACCGCGAGCGCCTTGATCAACGGTGATGAGAGGTACCTCCTGATCGCGTCCAACCCTGAGATTGTTGGTGATCGTTCACAGCGCACGTCATCCGTGATCAACCAATACCAGTCAGGCGGGCCTATCTACTTTACCGTGCGGACCGGTAGTGAGTTCACCAAGAGTGTCACATACTCGCACGGCGGCAATGTCACCATAACCGCGAGGACAGTCGATCGGTCTTTGGACGCACGCTAGGCGGACCTGGCGTTGCGTTCTGCCTCCCACGCAGTCACCAAACCCTGAACGGCCATGGTGAAGGCGTGTGGCTGGTCGAGCATGACGTGGTGGCGCGCTTCTGGAATTGAGAACACAGCAGTGGTGTCGCCGCCTATCTTTCGGTGGTGGTCCATCACTTCCTTTTGCCCGTTCCATGACAGCCCGCCCATGACCACAGCCTTGCGGCAGGCCATCTCCTGGAAGCGTTCGTTTAGATCGGCACCAAGCACCAGGCCATAGAAGATTTTGGGGTCGAACTTCCAGGTCCAGCCGGCTGCTTCCGAGGTGCGACCCAGAGCATCAGGTTCGGGCGTTGCCTCGCGCAGGCTTTCCTTTGCGATGAAATCAAAGATGAACCGATTTGCCAGCGGTTGATCCGGTGCGAGGCGGAAGCGGCCGAGTGCCGTTTCGTAATCCGGGTAGACCCGCGTCGGGCGCGGTGGCGGATTGTCCTTGAACCATTCTTCGTGTTCGCCGTGGGGACGGACACCGAAATCCACCTGGATGTAACCACCCAGTTCCTCGCCATAGGTCGAGGCTGCAATCAATGACACAAAGCCGCCGAAGGAATGACCGACGACATAGCCGGGTGCCATGTTTGCATCGCGTACGACGGAGATGATTTCCTTGGCATAGCTTTCACGGGTGT
>JANQMQ010000712.1 GCA_028279995.1 Candidatus Phaeomarinibacter sp.
GTCGATGCTGTCATCCAGCGGCGGCAGCGACGACATATAGGCCGCGTCAGTTGCCGCGGCAGCCGGTGCAGGGGCCGCGGTTGCAGCGTCGTTGGCTGCCACTTCGGGTTCCGTCTGTTGGCTCTTGAGGCGGAAACCGCGAACCGGTTCGGCAGCACGCTGCGTGACCGGAGGTTCTTCCGCTGCGGCTTCACTGTCGATGCCGGTCGCCACAACGGAAACCCGCATGGACCCATCAAGGGCCGTGTCGAACGTGGAGCCGACAATGATGTTCGCATCCGGATCAACTTCTTCGCGGATACGGTTGGCAGCTTCGTCAACTTCATACAGCGTCATGTCCATGCCGCCGGTGATGTTGATGAGGACACCGCGCGCCCCCTTCATGGAGACTTCATCCAGAAGCGGGTTGGAAATAGCTGCTTCAGCGGACTCAATGGCACGGGTCTCGCCACCGGCTTCACCCGTCCCCATCATGGCCTTGCCCATTTCGTTCATGACCGTGCGCACGTCCGCAAAGTCGAGATTGATCAGGCCCGGGCGCACCATGAGGTCGGTAATGCCGGCCACACCGGAGTGCAGCACTTCATCAGCCATACCGAATGCGTCAGCAAACGTCGTTTTCTCATTTGCAACACGGAAGAGATTCTGGTTCGGGATCACGATCAGCGTGTCGACATAGCGCTGAAGTTCCTCAATGCCTTCATCAGCAATCCGCATGCGGCGGCTGCCTTCAAACTGGAACGGCTTGGTGACAACACCCACCGTGAGGATGCCCATCTCGCGGGCGGCTCGGGCAATCACCGGAGCACCACCGGTGCCGGTTCCACCACCCATGCCGGCAGTGATAAACGCCATGTGGCAGCCGGTAAGGTGCTGAACGATTTCATCCAGCGCTTCATCAGCAGCTGCTTCGCCGACCTGCGGGCGCGAGCCTGCGCCGAGCCCCTGCGTGATGGCGGTACCCATCTGGATACGCCGGTCGGCCAGCGACTGGGACAATGCCTGGGCATCTGTGTTGGCGACAACAAAGTCCACACCTTCAAGGCCGGACTCGATCATGTTGTTCACGCCGTTGCCACCGGCGCCACCGACGCCGAAGACAGTAATTCTAGGTTTCAGTTCGGTCTGTTCAGGGACCGAGAGATTGATCGTCATTGGAGGGCCTCCATTGGATGCGCTTTAAGCGCTTTGTTTCCGCTCGGCCTCACTGTTGATGTGCGCCACCTTGACGGACCCTTTCTAGGGCCTCATTCCGGCTTTGCTTGATACGCAACTGATCTTTGTCAGCTTTACGTGATTCGCCTACGCCATACGTTAGTTCAAAATGGTCCGCCTGCCGATGAACCTGTTGAACAAATTTAGAAATTCTCCTTCAGCCACCTCCCGATTTTCGAGAAGCGTCCTGTTGTACCGTCCGCAAGGGCGGCGTCGTCTTCAAGCATCTGCGGTGTTGCGAGTTCAGCCTGATGTCCGCGCGCATAAAGAAGCAAACCGGCGCAGGCCGAGAAGGCCGGACCACCGGTGGCTTCGGCTAGACCGGCCACCCGCAGCGGCCGCCCAAGGCGCACCTGCTTGTCGAGCACCCGCGCCGCGATATCACGCAGACCGGTGAGCTGGCTGGCACCACCGGTGAGGACGACACGCCGTCCCACCATGCTGCCGATGCCCGATGCCATCAGCCGATCACGCACCAGCTCAAGTGTTTCTTCCACGCGCGGCTGAATGATGCCGGTAAGCATGGATTTTGGAATGTGGTTCGCCGCATCGCCTGCATCTTCGCCGACCTGCGGCACATCGATCATTTCGCGTTCGTCCGACGGGCTCGCCAGCGCTGAACCGTAGAGCGTCTTCATGCGCTCCGCATGCGCCAGCGGCGTGGACAGCCCGCGGGCAATGTCATTGGTCACGTGCTGGCCGCCGACCGGCATCACATCCACATGTAGAAGGCTGCCTTCCACGAAGGCGGAAATGGATGTGGTGCCGCCGCCCATATCAATACAGACGACACCAAGATCAATCTCGTCTTCCACCAGCGAGGAAAGCCCGCTGGCATAAGGCGAACAGACGACACCGACAGGTGTCAGATGGCAGCGCTCGACACACACGAGCAGATTGCGCAGCGGACCCGGCGCTGCCGATACCACATGCATGTCGACACCCAGCCGGTCACCGAACATGCCGATGGGGTCCGCAATGCGCGGGCTGCCATCGATGGTGTAACCAACGGGGATAGCGTGCATCACGGCCTGGTCATCCGTTACGCAATGGGTCTGCCCGTGCTTGAGCACACGCGACAGATCATCGCCGCTGACTTCCTGACCGCCGATGGCCACACGCACGGACAAGCGATGACTGCGGGGTGTACCTGCGGACGCCGTGACCAGAACTTCGTTGACGGTCAACCCCGCCATGCGCTCCGCCTGATCAACCGCGGCACGGATCGCTTCTTCTGCGAGGTCCATGTCCACAACAGCCCCGGCCCGCACACCGCGCGACACTTTCTGGCCGATGCCGATCACCCGCACCGGCGGCGCGGTCGTCGCATCCGTTGTTGCATCTATACGTGCAATGAAACAGGAGATTTTCGAGGAGCCGATGTCGAGCGCAGCAACAACGCCACCACGATTTGCATGACGTCCGCTGCCGCGCTGGGGAGACTTGCCCCGCGCTTTCGAAGAGGTGTTGTCAGCCCCCCGCGTATGAGTTGGCAGCGTGATTACGTTCATGCGTCGCGCCCCCCCTCTTCCGAACGCGCCTGGAATGTGGCGCGTCTCTGCGCCGCTGACTCCGAATCAACAAGTATAGTGATTCGTCCCGGAACGCGTAGGTCCACAGCGCGGATATTTCGCGAAAGAACGCCATTTTTCGCGTCCATGCGCACCAATTTTCTAAGTGAGTCAGAAATGCCACGGGCAGGCAGCCGGACCTCGATGCCGTTTTGAAGTTTAAGGTTCCAGCGACGGTCCGAGACCCGCACCGCTGCCTGTACCCGCGCCGCCAATGCGGGCTTCGTCATTAGCTCTTTCATAAGGGAAGACGCATTGCGCTGCGCCCCGTGGCCAACCACGAGAGGAAGATGCGCGAAGGCAGACAGATTGTTGTCCGTAATGAGGGAGCCGGTCCGGTCCACCAGCGACAAGCGGCCTCCACGCTGCCAGACGGCATAGGGCTCACGCTCCATGAGTTGTACATGCACCGTGCCCGGCAGATGGCGGGACACGGTTGCCCGCTCCACCCACTCAAGCCGCTCAAGCCGGTCCCGGGCGGCAACCAGATCAACGTCAAAGATGAACTGGCCACGCGTTGCCCCAAGCGCCTTCAATACGTCTGACGCTTCGGTACGCGTACGGCCTTCAACCGTAACCTCATCGACCCGCAGCCCAAGCGCAGCGACAGCACCTTTGCTCTGATCAACAATCGCAACTCCCAGCGCAGCGATATGGCCGCCCGCAAAGAGCCCCCATCCCACGGTAAGCGCGAGTAGCAGCACAGCAGTAACGGCAAACAAGCGGCTGGCATTCAGGAAGGCAGAAATGCGCGCGACAAAACCTGTGGGTGCTTGTCCCCGTCGCCCAAACGACTTCTGCCCGCGCGGCGGTGACCGGAATGAGCCGCTCTTGCGTGGCTTTGGCGCGGCGCGCCGCGACCGCGAGGCCGGCTTGCGGGATGCGGGCTTGCGCGCCCCCGATCTGCCGGACGCTGTGGCCCGCTTTTTCGGTCCGGATTTTACCGTCGGCATGATGCGTCCTCCACCATCCACGCAACCAGCTCAGGGAACGACATGCCACCATGGGCCGCCATCTCCGGCACGAGCGACGTCGGCGTCATGCCTGGCTGCGTGTTGACCTCCAGAAACACGGGCTCACCACGTGTTTCATCGAAAATGAAATCAGATCGCGAGACACCCCGACATCCAAGTCCCTCATGCGCCATGAGCGACAGACTTTGAATGCGCTGTCTCAACGCGGTGTCGATTGGAGCCGGCAGCAGATGCTCGGACCCGCCTTCCGCATATTTTGCCTCATAGTCATAAAAGGCCGTGCGCGGCTTGATCTCGATGACCTCCGACGCCTTGCCATCGATGACGGCACAGGTGAATTCGCGCCCCTGCACGAAGGCTTCCACCATCATTTCTTCGCCCAGGTTCCATTGGGGGTCTGACAGTTCAGCCGGCGGGCGGTTGTCCCCTTCACGCACGATGAAAACCCCTATGGAAGAACCCTGGTCGAGCGGCTTGATCACATACGGCACGTCCATCGCATGGGCGGAAGCGGCTTCTTCCCGGCTAACGATACGCCCTTCCGCAACAGGCATGCCTGTGTTGGCAAGCAGGTGCTTTGCCCGCTGCTTGTCGATCGCCAGCGCCGACGCCAGGACACCTGAGTGGGTGTATGGCAGTTCCAGTACCTCAAGCAGTCCCTGCACGCAGCCGTCTTCCCCCCAAGGGCCGTGCAGGGCATTGAAGGCAACGGGTACAATTTTTACCATGAAATTCTGAAAAAATTTCCCTCTATAAGGTCACAGCCCTGGGAAAAGTAGATCCCATCGTAAT
>JANQMQ010000728.1 GCA_028279995.1 Candidatus Phaeomarinibacter sp.
TGGCGTACACGGGCCAATGCAGCGTGTTGTCACGCGGTCGAACTGACGCGTGAAAGGGTGCCGGAACTGCTCTCCAGCGGTGCTCTGGTTGTCGAAGATCTTGAGCTTCTTCGCCACCCGCCGGCGCTCTTTCATCTGCTGAACTTTGCCCGTGAGAAAGGCGCGGCTCTCATGCTGACGAGTACAACGCCACCTGGCTCTTTGCATTTTCCGCTGCCCGACCTCATGTCCCGTCTCAAGGCGGCCCCGCTGGTCCAGTTGAACGAGCCGGATGACATGTTGCTGATCCAGCTGATCGCCAAACTGTTCTCTGAGCGCGGCATTCACGCTAGCCCGGACATGCTGGAATACATTGCCAACCGCATCGACCGGTCTGCCCATGCCGCCCGATCAATCGTGGAAAGCATCGATTTTCATGCCCTGAGCCACGGCAAAAGGCTCAACATGAAGGTCATTCGCGATGTGCTGAAAGCACCTGCGACCTGATCGACGCCGCGAGCGGGCTCTGTGGAGGACCGCCTAAACCTGCTAATGTCATCTATCCGTCACATCCGAGTGCGATGGCTGACTTTCCGGAGGACAGACCGGCGCTTTTCCGGCGCCATTTGCAGGACGTGGAATCTGACATGAGCTCTGACACGAATGTGACGCCTTTTGAGGCCCCGCAGAATGAGGGTACATCCGCGGCCGAAGCGGTGGCAGCCATCTCAGCGGATTCCAACGAGCGCTTCATCAACCGCGAGCTTTCCTGGCTGGCCTTTAACGGGCGGGTGATGGAAGAAAGCGACAATGAGAACCATCCGCTTCTGGAGCGGCTACGGTTCCTGTCTATTTCGGCTTCGAACCTGGACGAGTTCTATATGGTCCGCGTTGCCGGTCTTCATGGGCAGGTGCAGGCAGGTGTTGATACCCTGAGCCAGGAAGGCCTGACGCCGGCGCAGCAGCTTGAACAGGTGAATGCTGCCGCTGGCATCCTGATGCGGTCCCAACAGGATATGTGGCGCAAGCTGCACAACCTGATGGGCAAAACCGGCATCCATGTGGTTGATGCTGATGCGCTGACACCAGCGGAGAAAGACTGGCTGGATGCGTTTTTCCTTGAAGAGGTTTTCCCAGTCCTGACGCCCCTCGCTGTGGATCCGGCACATCCCTTCCCGTTTATCCCTAATCTGGGCATCTCCATGGCTTTGGATTTACGCCGGGAAAGCGACGGACAGCAGCTGTCTGCCCTCCTGCCAATTCCGGGCAAGATCAAACGCTTCGTCCGGCTGCCGAACACATCCCAGAATGGAAAGGACGTAATCCGTTTCATTACGCTTGAAGCCGTCATCGGCCTGTTTTCGAAGCGTTTGTTCCCGGGATACGAAGTCAAAGGGTCCGGCGTATTCAGGATCATCCGGGATAGCGATCTGGAAATCGAAGAAGAAGCCGAAGACCTTGTGCGGTTGTTCGAAAGCGCACTGAAACGCCGGCGTCGCGGCAGTGTGGTGCGCCTGAAAATTGCAAGCGATATGCCGGCCCGGCTGCGCAAACTGGTCATATCTGAACTGGAAGTCAGTCCCCGCGACGTCATCCTCGTGGATGGGCTTGTCGGGCTCGCGTCCACATCACAGTTGATTGTGGACGACCGCCCGGACCTGAAATTTGTTCCCTACAACGCCCGCTTTCCGGAGCGCATTCGTGACCATGGCGGTGACTGTTTTGCCGCCATCCGGGAGAAGGACATTCTGGTTCATCACCCCTATGAGAGCTTCGATGTGGTTGTGCAGTTTGTCCGGCAGGCTGCAAACGATCCCGACGTCGTAGCCATCAAGCAGACTCTGTACCGAACCTCCGCCGATAGCCCGATTGTCCGTGCACTGATAGAAGCGGCAGAAGCCGGTAAGTCTGTCACGGCCCTTGTGGAACTGAAAGCTCGGTTTGATGAAGCAGCCAACATCAAACTGGCCCGCGATCTGGAACGGGCGGGCGTGCAGGTCGTATACGGATTTATCGACTTTAAGACCCACGCGAAAATGTCAATGGTGGTGCGCCGTGAAGGTGGTGAGTTGCGCACCTATTGCCATTTTGGAACCGGGAACTACCACCCGATTACAGCCAAGATTTACACAGACCTGTCTTTGTTCACCACTGACCCGGCCCTGGCACGGGATGCGGCACGAGCCTTCAATTACATC
>JANQMQ010000031.1 GCA_028279995.1 Candidatus Phaeomarinibacter sp.
CGCAAGCGTGTGGGCATTCTGCCTGACGGCAAGGCGCCGGCACGCGGCCACACGGAAATTCAGATTGGCGGCACGACCATCGGCGAAATCACCTCCGGAGGTTTTGGCCCGACAGCTGATGGCCCGGTTGCCATGGGCTATGTCGCCCGCGAGCATGCCAAGGCCGGCACTGAACTTGACCTGATTGTGCGTGGCAAGCCGCGCGCCGCGAAGGTGGCGAAGCTGCCCTTCGCCCCCCATCGCTACGCGAAATGATACTCACGGATTGATCTTAAGGACTTCACCAATGGCTGACACGAAATACACCAAAGACCATGAATGGGTGCGCGTTGACGGCAACACCGCCACCGTGGGCATCACAGACTACGCGCAGGAACAGCTCGGCGACGTCGTGTATGTGGAACTGCCGGACGTTGGCAAAAGCGTTGGCGCTGGCGATGAGGCAGCTGTTGTTGAATCCGTGAAGGCAGCATCCGAAGTCTACGCGCCGATCTCCGGCGAGGTGGTCGAGATCAATGAAGCGCTCGCCGATGCGCCCAATGGCGTCAACGAGGATGCGGCTGGCGCCGGCTGGTTCGTGAAGCTGAAGCTGTCTGATGCCTCCGAGCTTGAAAAGCTCATGTCCGAAGACGAGTACAAATCCTATCTGGCGGAGCTCGACTGATGCGCTATTTGCCTCTCACGCCTGATGACCGCCAGCAGATGCTTGGTGTCATTGGTGCCAAGTCCATTGATGATCTGTTTGTTGATGTGCCGGAAGCGGCACGCATTGACAAGGCCTTCGACCTGCCGCCGCACCAGGGTGAGCTTGAAGTCGAGCGCGCCCTGTCCGCAATGGCGAACAAGAACACCGCGGCAGGCTCTGTTCCGTTTTTCGTGGGGGCAGGGGCATACAAGCATCACGTGCCCGCGACGGTAGATCACCTGATCCAGCGGTCGGAATTCCTGACGTCCTATACGCCGTACCAGCCGGAAATCAGCCAGGGCACCCTGCAATACCTCTTTGAGTTTCAGACACAGGTGGCGCTGCTGACTGGCATGGATGTGGCGAATGCCTCCATGTATGACGGCTCCACGGCCTGTGGCGAGGCTGTGCAGATGGCGCACCGCGTCACCCGTCGTAACAAGGCGGTCCTGTCGGGCAATCTCCACCCGCACTACCGCGCCGTGATTGAAACCACCTCGAAATTTGCCGGTGACGCTGTCGTTGCCCTTGATGCTGATGTGTCCGGTGGCGAAGACATTGCGTCACAGATCGACGGTGAGACATCCTGCGTCGTCGTTCAGTATCCGGATTTCTTCGGACGGGTTGCAGATCTGTCAGCCATTGCGGCAGCAGCTCATGCCGAAGGGGCGCTGCTCATTGTGGCCATTCCGGAAATCGTCTCCATGGGCGCCTTGAAAACGCCCGGCGACATGGGCGCCGACATCGTCGTGGCTGAAGGCCAGTCGATTGGTAACGCGCTCAACTATGGTGGCCCCTATGTAGGTCTCTTTGCCACCCGCCAGAAATATGTGCGCCAGATGCCCGGCCGCCTTTGTGGCGAAACGCAGGTCGTGGACGGCAAGCGCGGTTATGTGCTGACGCTCTCCACCCGTGAGCAGCACATCCGCCGCGAGAAAGCCACCAGCAACATCTGCACGAATTCCGGCCTGTGCTGCCTTGCCTTCACCATTCACCTTGCATTGCTCGGTGAGCAGGGATTCACCCGCTTGGCGGCACTCAACCATGAAAGTGCCTGCAAGCTGGCAGGCGCATTGGAGAAAGTGTCCGGCGTTGAGCTTCTGACGCCAGCCTTCTTCAACGAGTTCACTATCCGAACACCCAAGCCGGCCGCGGACGTTATCGAGGCGCTGGCTGACAAGGGCATCCTCGGCGGCGTCCCCGCCTCCCGCCTGATGCCGGGCAATGAGGCGGTCAACGACCTCATCGTCGTGGCGGCAACCGAAGTGAACACGGATCAGGATCGCGCCGCCTATGCAGCAGCGCTGACGGAGGTGCTGTCATGAGCACGAAGACAACATTCACCGGCCATCGCGGCCTGGTCTATGAAGAGCCTTTGATTTTTGAGCGCAGTCGTGACGGTGCCTGCGGCGTTGACCTGCCGGAGCCGGAAGGTGTGGCCTCGCGTCTCGGCGGCATGGAACGTCAGGGCGGTGTCGGTCTTCCCGGTCTCTCGGAGCCTGAAGTCATGCGCCATTTCGTGCGCTTGTCGCAGAAGAATTATTCCATTGATGCAGGCTTCTATCCCCTTGGTTCCTGCACCATGAAGCACAACCCGCGCCTCAACGAAAAGATGGCGCGGCTGCCGGGCTTCTCCGATGTGCATCCCTTGCAGCCTCAGTCCACAGTGCCAGGTGCGCTGGAACTGATGAGCGAGCTGGCCCGCTGGCTTATGGATCTGACCGGCATGCCTGCCGTTGCCATGTCACCCAAGGCGGGCGCTCATGGTGAACTGTGTGGCCTGATGGCCATTCGCTCGGCGCTCGAGGCACGTGGCGAAGCAGACACCCGCACCCGCGTTCTGGTACCTGAGAGCGCCCACGGCACGAACCCCGCAACGGCAGCTGCCTGCGGCTTCACCGTGGACGCCATTCCGGCAACGGAAGACGGCCGCGTTGATCTCGCAGCATTCGAGGCCAAGCTGGGCCCGGATGTGGCGGGCATCATGCTCACCAACCCCAATACCTGCGGCCTGTTCGAGCGCGACATCCGCAAGATTGCGGACGCTGTGCATGATGCGGGGGGTTACTTCTACTGCGACGGCGCCAATTTCAACGCCATCGTTGGCCGTGTGAAACCGGGTGATCTCGGCGTCGACGCCATGCACATCAACCTGCACAAGACCTTCTCCACGCCCCACGGCGGTGGCGGGCCCGGTGCCGGTCCTGTTGTGCTCTCAGATGCGCTAGCCCCTTTCGCACCACTTCCCTACGTCACCAGCACCGGCGGCGAGTTGAGACTTGTGGAAGACGAGCAGTCGTCTGACGCGGATCCCTTCGGCCGCATGGTCGCCTTCCACGGCCAGATGGGCATGTTCGTTCGCGCCCTGTCCTACATGATGAGCCACGGTTCTGATGGTCTGCGGCAGGTGGCGGAAGACGCGGTGCTCAACGCTAACTATGTGCTCGCCTCCCTGAAGGACGTCATGACGGCGAGCTTCGAGGGCCCGTGCATGCATGAAGCCCTGTTCGATGATCGCTTTCTCAAGGGAACCGGCGTTGAGACCCTGGACTTTGCCAAGGCAATGATCGACGAGGGCTATCACCCGATGACGGTCTATTTCCCGCTGGTGGTGCATGGTGCGATGCTTATCGAGCCGACGGAGACCGAGTCCAAGGAAACCCTGGACAACTTCATCGCCTGCATGGCGGACCTCGCCAAGTCAGCCAAGGCTGGTGACAAAACCCGCTTCGAGAACGCACCGGAACTCACCCCGCGTCGCCGCCTTGATGAAACGACTGCCGCCCGCAAACCGGTACTCCGGTGGACACCGCCGGCGCCGGCGCAAGCTGCGGAGTAGGGCACGCAACATGAGAATCGGCGTAGGGTCAGGCAATGACCCACGCCGATTTTCTTTCGCTTGTTCGCCAGAACCCCGCCAATGCTGCGATCCTTGATCGCGGCCCTTCCCTCGATCTGTCTGACGCCTGGCTCGTGTCCGGGAGCCTGTTTCAGGCGGCCTGGAACAGCCTCACAGGCCGTCCGCTGACCCATGGGGTCAAGGACTACGACATCTTCTATTTTGATCCGGACACATCCTGGGAGGCGGAAGATGTGCAGATAAAGCGCGTGGCAAAGGTGTTTGCTGATCTTGATGCGGATATCGAGCTGCGCAATCAGGCGCGTGTCCACCTCTGGTACAAGAACCACTTCGGCGACATTGACTACCCACCATTGAAGACATCCTGTGAAGGCATAGACCGCTTCCTGGCGATCGCCTGCAAGGTCGGCGTGTCGCTGGATGGTCAGGAACGCATCTACGCACCCGATGGCCTCGGCGACATCTATGACCTGCGACTGAGGCCGAACCCCTGCGCTAACTTCTCTGCGGACCACTACGCGACCAAGACAGCCCGCTGGCTCGAGAACTGGCCGGAGCTCACTGTTGAACCAGCCTAGCCTAGCCACAAAAAAAGCCCCGCCGGTGAGGACGGGGCTTTTTTGGATAGTGTGTTGGTCGCTTAGACGAGGCGCTGGCGCACCTGATCAAGGCTCTGGTTGATCAGAGCATCCTGACGGGCGTCGTCGCTTGTCTCGGCAAGCACCTTGGCGGCAGCAGCAACAGCAACTTCCGTGGCAGCGTCCCGCACTTCCTTGGCGGCCTGTGCTTCCGCCATGGCGATCTTCTGCTCGGC
>JANQMQ010000009.1 GCA_028279995.1 Candidatus Phaeomarinibacter sp.
CGAGGCCTTGCTGACCTGTAGTGCCTGTTCAAGGACAAGGGCCGCGTAGGGGAGCGTCTCCAGCCGCTTTCGCGAAATACCCGGTGCCCGTTCGAGAGATTTGGCGCTTTGCGCGGAAACAAGCTGGGCGAGATCAACAGCGTCACTGCTGCGCATGGCGTAGGCCTGCAAGATGTGCAGCGGATAATCGTCGCCGTGCATATTCATGCGGGCGATGTTTCTCCAGTTACCGCCGACCGCGTAAAAACTCTCAACCGGCTTAGACGGCTTCCAAGAGACTTTTTCAAAGGCTTCCGCCACCAGAGATCGCGCCTTGCCGATGTCATGGCCTGACAGATCCATCAATCTGAGAGGACCAACTGGCAGGGTGACGCCGTCGCCGTAACGTCCATTGGCAATATCCACCAGTTCAAGGCTGCCCCCGCCCAAGTCTCCCACGATGCCATCCGCATCCGGAAAGCCCGCAAGGACGCCTTCTGCAGCATACCTTGCCTCATCCTGACCGGTGAGGATTGAAATTGACGTGCCGCACAAATGCTCAGCGCGTTCAATGAAGTAATCACCATTGGACGCTTCGCGCACAGCCGCCGTTGCAACGGCTTCGACACTTTCTATGCCCAAAGCGCGGGTCAGACCCCGAAAGCGCGCCAGCGCCGCCAGGGCACGATCAATACCTTCGGAGTCAAGCTGACCCGTCGTCCCGACAGTGCGCCCAAGTCCGCACAGTACTTTTTCGTTGAAGATGGGGATGGGCGTACGTCGATGATCGGCATACACCACAAGGCGCACCGAGTTCGACCCGATATCGATGATACCGACCCCTTCACTCAGGTCAGGTACCTCGCGCAGTTTCAGCGCGGTTGGCATACGCGTCCCCCACCCAGCATCAGCTGCCTGGCTGTCTTTCAACGGCAAACGCCGGAAACCGACTCATACACCAAATCAGTCAGCAGATGTGCGGAAACGAAACTGCTTGGGCAAGCTTTCTTCCAGAGCCTTGCCCCGACCTGACAGGCTCGGATTGGTCATGAAATACTCATGAGCATTGAAAGGCTTGGCATCCTCACCAATCACTTCACGCACATAGGAGCCGTCGGGATGCAGATCCCAGCTTTGCTGATTGTCTTCCAGGTTCGCGACCATGATCTGATCGAGAATCTGCTCATGAACCGTGGCATTCTCGACCGGCACCAGCGTTTCGACACGGCGATAAAGATTTCGCGGCATCCAGTCGGCGGATGAGATGTAAATCTTGGCCTTGGGATTGGGCAGTGTGTCGCCATTCCCAAAGCAGACGACCCGCGAATGCTCCAGGAACCGCCCGACAATGCTCTTGACTGCAATGTTTTCAGAGAGGCCCGGAACGCCGGGGCGCAGACAGCAGATGCCGCGGACTACCAATTCAACCTTAACACCGGCCTGGCTTGCCAGATACATGGCGTCGATCAGGGATGAATCCACGAGTGAGTTCATCTTGGCCCAGACGGCGCCGGGGCGCCCCGCCCTCACATGTTCAATCTCCCGCTCGATGTGCTCAATCATCAGGTTGCGCAACCGAAGTGGTGACAGGGCCAGCTTTTCAAGGTCCACAGGTTCCGCGTAGCCGGTGATGTAATTGAAGGCTCGTGCCGCATCCCGTG
>JANQMQ010000012.1 GCA_028279995.1 Candidatus Phaeomarinibacter sp.
CTTCGCGCATGTTTCTGATCTGCTACGTCCGCCTTGCGACCACCGGCCACCATCTCGAAGCGCATGCCTCCCTTGAGCGGTGTCACTTCTTCAAGACGCACGGTGACCGGATCGCCGAGCCGGAACATCATGCCGGTGCGCTCCCCAATCAGAGCGTGGAGCGACTCCGCGTGGTGATAGTAGTCGCCCTCAAGGGACGAAATGAGCACCAGTCCGTCTGCGCCGGTTTCGTTCAACCGGATGAATAAACCAAAGCGGGTTACCCCGGAGATGCGCCCCTCGAACTCAGACCCGATGCGGTTTGACAGATACTGGGCGAGGTAGCGGTCCTTGCTGGCGCGTTCCGCCGCCATGGCGCGTCGCTCCGTCGATGAGATGTGTTCGGATATCTGTGCAAGGGAACCGGCTTCGTCATCGGTAAGCCCGTCTTTCGCCACGTTGGGTGTGAGCCCAAGTGCACGTACCAGCGAGCGGTGGACCAGAAGGTCTGCATACCGACGAATTGGCGAGGTAAAATGCGCATATCGCTGCAGGTTCAGTCCAAAGTGCCCGAGGTTCTCCGGATTGTATTCGGCCTGCGCCATCGATCGTAGAACCACCTCGCTGACCATGTCCGAGGTCTCTGACTGGGATGCTGCATGAAGTATGCGGTTGAGGTGCCCCGGCTTGATGACTGAGCCTCGCGGAATCGACATGTCCAGGGTCTGCAGGAAGTCAGACAGGGCAGTGATCTTTTCCGGCGACGGTGCGTCGTGAATTCTGTACACGACAGGTGCATTCTTGGCTTCCAGTGTCTCGGCCGCACACACATTGGCGGCGATCATGAAAGTCTCGATGAGCCGCATGCTTGTGAGACGTTCAACTTCGACAATGCGGGCTATCCCGCCATCTGTGCCGATTTCGATTTTCCGCTCAGGCAGATCCAGGTCGAGTGGCTGGCGTTTTTCCTGAGCCTTGGTAAGTGCTTCATAGGCTTTGAACAGCGGGACAATAACGCTTTGGGTCAGTGCATCAGGCACATCTGACTGCACATCGGATGTCTGTGCGTCATAGGCGTGTTGGGCCTGCTGATAGGAGAGCCTGGCTGCCGATCTCATAATGGCGCGCATGAACTCATGGCGCTTTTTGGTGCCGTTTTTGTCAAACACCATCCGCACTGCGATACAAGGCCGGTCCTTCCCCTCGACCAGTGAGCACAGATTGTTTGAGATCCGTTCCGGCAACATTGGAATGACCCGGTCAGGGAAGTAGGCCGAGTTGCCACGTTTTTGCGCGTCACGGTCCAGCGCAGAGCCAGGGCGGACATATCCGGCAACATCGGCAATTGCCACGATGACTTCGTAGCCGCCCTTGTTGTTCGGATCGTCGTCAAGAGCAGCCCATACTGCGTCGTCGTGGTCCCGCGCATCTGCCGGATCAATGGTGATCAGGGGAATGTCTCTGAGATCAGTGCGCCCGCGGGCTGTTGCAGGTTTGGCGGCTTCTGCTTCTGCCACAGCCTCAGAGCTGAAGTCGACAGGGATGCCCTGCTCATAAACGGCTATAAGGCTGATTGCATGTGTGCCTTCGACCGGCCCCAGAGACTTAAGAACGCGTGCTGTGTTGTGGCCATATTGTCGGCCGGATAGCACTTCAGCCTCAACCAGATCTTCAGCTTTGGCGTCGCCAATGTCCGTTCCTAGAATGCGATAATCATCGCGCTCGCGCTTGTCGACAGGCTCAAGCGTCCAGTCTCTGCCCGGGCCCGGATGGACAACGCCAATAACGGTCTTGGCGCCATCGCCGAGCTTCTTGATGACGCGGGCCTCATAGTCAAAGTCTTCTGTTGCCTTGTTAAGGCGGGCCAGAACCCGGTCGCCAACACCGAAACTGCCGGGATCTTTGTGGCCTGCTGGTGCGAGCACTATCGTCGGTGCCAGGGCTTCTGTCTTCCAGTTGGCCGGTCTGGCAAGAAGCTCGCCATCCGTATCCTGATCAATGATGTCAATGACGCCGACGGGGGGGAGTTCACCCACGCGGGTAAACTTCTTGTTGGATGCTTTCTCAAGCAATCCTTCTTCCTCCATTTGACGAAGGAGGCCCTTCAGGGCCACCCGCTGCGGACCCTGTACACGAAAGGCGCGGGCGATTTCACGCTTGCCCGGTACTCCCTGATAGGTCGCCAGGAACTCAAGCACCTGGTCGCGTGTTGGCAGAAAGTTTGCGGACGCGGCTTTGGCCTTTCCGCGTTTTGCGGGTTTTTTCTTGGGGCGGGGACTACCGGGTTTTTTTGCCACTTAGGATGCGTCTGACTCTGTATCTGCCGAGGTGGCGGTCTTGGTTTTCGCTTTGGCCGTGGTTTTAGTTTTGGTCTTAGCCTTGGTTTTGGCTTTCGACTTTGCCTTGGCCTTTGATTTCGTCTTGGTCTTGGCTTTCGTTTTTGCCTTGGCTTTCGTCTTGGTCTTCTTCCCGGTCTTGGCTGCCTTCTCTGCGACCAGTTCGACCGCGCGATCAAGTGTCAGGTCGTCGATGGTGATGCTCTTGGGCAGGGTGGCGTTGATCTTGCCGTGTTTGATGTAAGCGCCGTAGCGGCCGTCAAGAACCTGGACCGGTCCGCCCTGATCCGGGTGCTCACCGAGATCCTTGAGGACTTTTGCTTGATTGCGCCCACCGCCACGCTGGGCTTTTTGTGCAATGGCGTCGACGGCACGATTGATGCCCACCTCAAACACTTCTTCGATGCTGTCGAGATTGGCGTATTTGCCATCATGCAGCACGAACGGACCGTATCGCCCAAGGCCCGCCGTAATCATTTTGCCGGTTTCCGGGTGGGTGCCGACATCGCGGGGCAGGGAAAGGAGTTTGAGCGCGTACTCAAAATCCACGTCTGAAGGGCTCATGCCCTTGGGTATGCCGGAGCGCTTTGGCTTCTCGTTGTCTTCGGTCTTCTCGCCAAGCTGAATATAGGGACCAAAGCGTCCGCTCTTGATGTTGACCGTCAGCCCGGTTTCCGGATCAGTGCCGAGCTCCTTGTCGCCGCCGGCAGCCTGGTCCGCACCATCACCTGCCATGGGGCGAGTGAACTTGCATTCGGGATAATTTGAGCAGCCGATGAAAGCGCCATACCGTCCGGTCTTGATGGACAGTTGTCCTTCACCACATTTCGGGCACAAACGCGGGTCGGAGCCGTCGCCCTTGTCCGGGAAGACATGGTGGCCAAGCACATCATTGAGTGTGTCCAGCACCTCAGTTATGCGCAGCTCCTTCGTATCATCGACAGCGGCGATGAAGTCGCGCCAGAAGTTCTGCAGTACCTCGCGCCAGTCAAGCTCTCCGGCGGAAACAGAGTCGAGCTGCTGCTCAAGGCCGGCTGTAAAATCGTACTGGACGTACTTGTTGAAGAACTTCTCAAGGAACGCTGTTACGACCCGGCCCTTGTCCTCCGGCATGAACCTGTTGCGATCCATGTGGACATATTCGCGATCCCTCAGCGTGCTGAGCGTTGAGGCATAGGTAGACGGGCGCCCGATCCCGAGTTCTTCCATGCGGCGAACCAGTGATGCTTCGGTAAAGCGGGGCGGCGGTTCGGTAAAGTGCTGGTCCGCATTCACCGCGATCGTCTTCGGTTTTTCGCCTTCGTTAAGCTTTGGCAGGCGGTTGCTGTCTTCATCTCCGTCCGCGTCATCAACACCTTCCTGATAGAGTGTGAGGAAACCGTCGAAGGTGAGCACAGAGCCGTTTGCGCGCAGGCCGACTGACCCGTCTTCGTTCGTGAGCTCAACGGTGGTGCGTTCAAAGCTGGCACTTTGCATCTGGCTGGCGATCGCGCGTTTCCAGATCAGTTCGTAGAGCTTGAGCTGTTCGTCGCTGACGAAGCTGGCAACATCTGCAGGTGCGCGCGACAAATCCGTCGGACGGATGGCTTCATGCGCTTCCTGGGCGTTCTTGGCCTTGGTGCGGTAAACGCGAGGACTATCGGGCAGGTACTTGCTGCCGAACTGGTTCGCAATGGCGTCCCGAGCTTCGTCGATTGCCTCCGGTGTCATCTGGACGCCGTCTGTTCGCATGTAAGTGATGAGGCCGACAGTCTCACCGCCGATATCTTCGCCTTCATAGAGCCGCTGGGCGACCTGCATGGTGCGCGAGGCATTGAAGCCAAGCTTGCGGGAGGCTTCTTGCTGAAGCGTCGAGGTGGTGAAAGGAGCGGGCGGGTTGCGCTTGGCAGGCTTTGCTTCGACTGAGGCCACGCTCAGCAGCGAGGCCTTCACCGCAGCCTCTGCTGCGCGGGCCTGTTCCTCGTTGGCCAGGTCAAACTTGTCGAGCTTCTTCCCATTGAAGTTGGTCAGCCGGGCTTTGAAGGCTTCGCCGCTTTCGTTGGTCAGGTCGGCGGCAATGGACCAATACTCCTGCGGCTTGAACTGCTCGATTTCCATCTCTCGGGAAACGATAAGCCTGAGTGCAACGGATTGTACGCGACCTGCGGAGCGGGAGCCGGGCAATTTGCGCCATAGCACCGGAGAGAGGTTGAAGCCGACGAGATAGTC
>JANQMQ010000128.1 GCA_028279995.1 Candidatus Phaeomarinibacter sp.
GTGTCACGCCGGCGACGCATACGGACGGTATGGCGGACCGGCTAGGGGCCGGCCTGCCGTCCGAACCCCAATCTGAACACACATCAAAGAGGATCACCCCAATGGCCAATATTACCGCCAGCATGGTGAAAGAGCTCCGCGACTCGACCGGCGCGGGCATGATGGATTGCAAAGCCGCCCTGAAGGAAACCGATGGCGACATGGAAGCTGCCGTTGACTGGCTGCGCACCAAGGGCCTGTCAAAGGCTGCCAAAAAGTCTGGCCGCGTGGCCGCTGAAGGTCTTGTCGCAGTTGCCGTCGAAGGCACCCGCGGTGTCGCGCTCGAAGTGAACTCCGAAAGGGACTTTGTGGCCCGCAACGAAGGCTTCCAGGAAATGGTCACCGGCATCGCCGGTGTCGCTGCTGCAACCGGTGGTGATTTCGAAGCTCTGAAAAGCGCCGAGTTCCCCGGCGCTGGCAAGTCAGTTGAAGAGCATGTCACAGCCATGGTCGGCACGATCGGTGAAAACATGAACCTGCGCCGTAGCGACAGCCTTGAAGTGGGGTCAGGCGCGGTTGCCGCTTATGTGCACAATCAGGCCGCACCGGGTCTTGGCAAGATCGGTGTGCTGGTCGCACTTGAGTCAACTGGCGACGCGGCAAAGCTCAACGAGCTCGGTCGTCAGATTGCTATGCACGTTGCTGCAACCAACCCGCTGGCTGTCACCGAGGCTGATCTTGATCAGGCCGTGGTAGAAAAAGAGCGTGAAGTCCTCTCCGCTGAAGCCCGCGAAAGCGGTAAGCCGGAAGAAATCATCGGCAAGATGGTCGAAGGCCGTATCCGCAAGTTCTACGAAGAAGTCGTGCTGTCAAAGCAGGCCTTCGTGATCAACCCGGACAACACGGTTGAAAAGGCCATCAAGAACGCTGAAGGCAACGTTGGTGCCCCGATCACGCTGAAGGGCTTCAAGCGCTTCGAGCTGGGTGAAGGCATCGAGAAGGAAGAAGCCGACTTTGCAGCCGAAGTGGCCGCAGCCGCCAGTTCTTAAGGGCTTTGCCCCGATGTGATGCTCTGGAACTTGGAGCCCGCATCGTCCAATATGCAGCGCCGCCGCCTCGCCTGAGTCGGCGGCGCAGTGCTATCTGAGTTGGGCCCAGCAACGCCCATACCCTTCTGCCGCGATTTCGGAGCCCTTTTCATGTCCGAGCCTCACTACAAGCGCGTCCTTCTCAAGGTCTCCGGCGAGGCATTGATGGGCGAGGAGGCCTACGGGATTGATCTCAAGGTGGTGCAGCGCATCGCCGGTGAGGTGAAGGACGCGCTCGCCATCGGGGTAGAGGTCTGCCTGGTCATTGGCGGCGGCAACATCTTTCGCGGTCTCAAGGGAGCCGCTGAAGGCATGGATCGGGCCAGCGCTGACTATATGGGCATGCTGGCCACGGTCATGAATGCGCTCGCCGTGCAGAATGGCCTGGAACAGCAGGGCGTGCCGACGCGGGTTCTCTCCGCCATTCCCATGACAACCGTATGCGAACCCTACATCCGTCGTCGGGCCGTTCGCCATATGGAAAAAGGACGGGTGGTGATCTTTGCCGCGGGAACCGGCAATCCGTTTTTTACCACGGACACAGCGGCCGCCCTTCGCGCCTCCGAGATGGGCTGTGACGCGCTGATGAAGGGAACGCAGGTCGACGGTGTATACACTG
>JANQMQ010000146.1 GCA_028279995.1 Candidatus Phaeomarinibacter sp.
CCTTGATGACCCAAGGGCGGCAGTCCATGAAGCGGCCCGCCTGTTGAAGCCCGGTGGCCGGCTGCTGATTGTCGATTTCGCGCCGCATGAAATTGAAGCCCTGCGCGAGCGTCATGCGCACCGGCGGCTTGGTTTTCCGCGATCTGAAATGGCTGACTTTGTCAGTGCCGCCGGTCTTGAGATGGCCGCCGTACGTGATCTGCCGCCAGGCGCAGACGATACTGCCCAACTTACCGTATCAATCTGGTTGGCCGCCAAAGGCGCGGCGGGGGATGCGCTTGCATCCCCGGGCCGGCCAGGCACCCGTAGTTCCGTGAAGGAGAGCGCCTGATGGCGACGCGTACCGACGACCCGTCTTCTGAGAATGCCATCGAAGTCTCCTTCGAGTTTTTTCCGCCCAAGACGGAAAAGATGGAGCAGACACTCTGGGCATCCATCGAGAAGCTGGCGCCCCTGAATCCACGCTTTGTGTCGGTGACCTATGGCGCGGGCGGATCTACGCGCGAGCGGACTCACGCAACCGTCAAGCGGATCGTCGACGAAACGTCGCTGAAGCCTGCCGCTCACCTCACATGTGTCGAGGCGACACGCGATGAGATCGATGGTGTCATTCGTGACTACTGGGATGCAGGCGTTCGCCACATCGTTGCTCTTCGCGGTGACCCGCCTTCGGGCATCGGGGAAAAATACATCCCGTTTGAAGGCGGGTACGCCAATGCGGCCGAACTGGCTGCCGGCATCAGCAAGATTGCACCGTTTGAGATTTCGGTCGGCTGCTACCCCGAAAAGCACCCTGAGAGTGCCTCCTATGATGCTGACCTTGATCTGCTCAAGGCCAAGATCGACGGCGGCGCGACCCGCGCTATCAGCCAGTTCTTCGTCGAGACTGATAGCTTCCTGCGCTATGTTGATCGGGCCCGCAGTGCAGGCATCGACATCCCCATCGTGCCCGGCATCATGCCGGTGGGGAATGTGGCGGGCTTCCTGCGCATGTCGGCAGCAACCGGCACCCATGTTCCCGACTGGTTCAAGGAGCGTTTCGACGGGCTGGACGATGATCCGCAGACCCGCCAGCTGGTTGCCCTGTCAGTTGCCGCTGAGCAGGTGCAGAAGCTTGCTGACCAGGGCATTCGGCAGTTCCATATCTACACGCTCAACCGCGCTGAAACGGCCTTCGCGCTGTGCCACATTCTCGGCGTGCGTCCGGACAAGTCACTCGCCGCTTAGGGCTGGGTGACGTGTCCGGTGCCGCAGATGAAAAGAAGGCTTAGATCAAGCCGAAAATGACGGCGCCGACAAACGCAAAACTCGCGCTTGTGAAAAACCAGAGTGCCGCATGTCTCGAAGCGCGTGCAGTCATGTGAGGGCCTCCCGCATTAGCCTCGCTGGACTCAAACCGTGACAGTCCGGTGTCGGTTTGGAAAGCAGGATTCGTCGCTGCGGCGCACCTTAACAGTGCAGGTGCGAAGAGGACGGCTAGCCGGCCGGCCGGCCACCGCCAGGACCTCCACCACCCGAACGGCCATCGCCGTTGCCCGGTCCGCCTTGTCCGCCCCCGGACCGTCGGCCCGGTACACTGCTGCGCGGGTCGGTATTCAACTGGGTGAACAGCTCTGCTCGGGAGACGCGACCATCGTCGTCCTTGTCATAGTCTGAAAACAGGGACTTTAGTCCGGATGCGAATTCGCCCGCATCAACACCAAGCGAGTTGTCACTGTCAAAGCGCGCCATGCCGAACACCGGATACCGTGTCCCCAGTGTTGTCTCGGCCCAATCGGCGAACTCAAGGGCACTCAGGATGCCGCCGCCATCGCGATCAATCAGAGCAAACAGGTCCGGTGTGCTCCTGGCGAGTTCTTCCTGATCGGTAACACGGTCGCGATCCGTATCCATGTCG
>JANQMQ010000165.1 GCA_028279995.1 Candidatus Phaeomarinibacter sp.
CGACTTAGCTGATGGCGATACCGACCATCACCAGCATTGCAATGAGACGCGATGTGACATGTGTCATGTCAGCGAGATCGTGATCATGTTCGGGATGGAAAAGTTCCGGTAGCCCGCTCCAATGGAAGAGATATGCGATCAACACCAGCCAGATCAGCGCATTCGACGCGTAGATCGCGCATAGAAGAGGCAAGCTCAAGCTTGTGGCGCTGTCAGCTTGGTCGCGCGGTCCGAAACGCCACCAAAGAGCGCCGACGGCAAGAGACCACAGCCAGACCACGCCGACCCAACTCCAGACCAGGGTGCCATCAAGATGCCCGACAAGGGGAAGTGACGACGTGAATAGCACCGTCAGGCTGGTTGACCATGCAGCGGAGCTGACGGCGTCCATTCCGAGATTCCGCGCGACAATCGTCAATTGTTCCGCTTCTATCGCTTTGTCCTGGACGCCAAACATACGCTTTCCGTGCTCACACCATTTTCAGTTCGTCACACCTCGAATTATGAAGCGAGCGCGTTACGGAAGGGCTAACTCATGGGTTGATGAATTCTAGTTCAAACAACTATTGGGTGTGTTCTTGGTGCGCCTCGGAGCAGCGGTCGACGTGGTTGCGTAAAGCCAGCAAATCTGGCGGTACACGCTTCCATGATCTGCCGACACCCGTGCCGCCGGACCGCGTGTCTTTATCGTGGCAGGCGACTGGCCAAAGTAGGGGCATTGCGTTTCCATTGCCCGGTCTGGACCCTGTCGAACCGCGATGCCCGTTCCGGGAATTGAAGATTAACCACCGAAAAGACAACATATTGTCAAATCGGCAATGTATGGCTTATGATGACATCAAATCACACACCCTCAGGTGAGGCCCTGACAGACTTGATTCTGGAAACCTTCAAACTGAACGGCGCATTGTTGGATGTCGGCAACCAGCTGACGGAGCCCTATGGCCTTACCAGTGCCCGCTGGCAGGTGATGGGCGCTATTGATCTGGCTGGCCAAGCCATGACGGTGGCCCAGATCGCCCGGCGTATGGGGCTGGCGCGTCAGGGCGTGCAGCGTATCGCCAATGATCTTGAAGGCATCGGCATGGTGCGCTTCATGGACAATGTCGATCACAAGCGCGCGAAGCTCGTGTCGCTCACGCCCACTGGTCGCAAAACCATGGATCAGATCAACAAGGCGCAGGCTGCGTGGGTCAATGAACTGTCGTCCGACCTGGGCGAGAAGAAAATCAAGCAGGCCCTGAGCCTCTTGCGTTCCGTGCAGACGCGATTGAGCCCCTAGGGCGCAAGCCATGAGAGGAAAACACATTGGTTGCATTTAGAGAACTGAACGACAGCGTGACCCTGGCTGATCAGCTGCAGTCACCGGACCAGGGGCCTGTCGTCCTGATCAATGTGTTTACTGTCGATACCAAGGACGAAGATGCGCTCGTCACCGCATGGTCGCGTGATGCGGACTTCCTGAGAACACAGCCGGGCTACATCTCAACCCAGTTGCACAAGGGGATCGGCGGCAGCACTACCTTCGTCAACTATGCGATCTGGGAAAGCGTTGAAAGCTTTCGCAACGCGTTCACCTCCGCTGAGTTTCAGGAGCGTATCAAGGACTACCCGGACAGTGCCATTGCCGCGCCGCACCTCTTCAAGAAGCTCGCCGTGCCCGGTCATTGTGTTGCCTAGGCTGAGGCCTGACGGCCCGTGCTACATCTAACCGGAGACACTCGATCATGGGCATGAAAAGTACCTCGAGCAGGTACGGTGCTGTGGCTGTAACCATTCACTGGTTGACCGTATTGCTCGTTCTTGCGCTTGTTGGCACCGGCTTTCGCGCCAGCGGCATGGAGGATGCCGCCGCCAAGGCCGACCTCCTGCGGGTTCACATTTCCATTGGTGTACTGATCCTGCTGCTGACCGGCATCAGAGTGATCTGGTGGCGGCTTGCAGACAAAAAGCCGTCGCCGGTCGCGATGCCCACATGGCAGGACCTGTCAGCGCGCGCGGTCCATGTGGGTCTCTACATCGTCATTTTCGGCATGGCGGCAAGCGGCATCGGGATGATCGCACTGTCAGGGACCGGGCCGATGATCTTCGGCGCCTTCTCCGGCAGCCTTCCCGACTTCACGGATTTTGCGCCACGCACGCCGCACGGCGTAGGCGCCCGATTGATCGTTGCCCTGTTCGCGCTTCATGCGGGTGCCGCGCTCTACCATCAGTTCATCAAGCGTGACGGGCTGCTGGGCCGGATGTGGTACGGAGGACAGTCGTGATGAGAACCAGAATACACGCGCTTGCCGGTGCGATCGGCCTGCTGTGCATCTTTGTATTCTGGACAAGCACGATGCTGACGGAGCTTTTCGCGTCTTATGAAGCGATTGCTCTTGTGAAGGCAACCATTCTCAAGGGCATGTTCGTGCTTGTCCCGGCACTGGCAATCGTTGGTGCATCCGGGATGGCCATGGGGGCGAAGCGCAAAGACGCACTCGCACGCAGTAAGAAGCGCCGCATGCCGGTAATTGCCGCGAACGGCCTGTTGATACTGCTGCCATCTGCGTTTTTCCTGGCATCCAAATCTGCCGCAGGCGAATTTGATGGAACTTTCTATGCGGTGCAGGGCGTCGAGCTTGTGGCCGGTGCTGCCAATTTCTCGCTCATCGGCTTGAACATGCGCGACGGGTTGCGCATGACGCGCCGGATCGGGACCCGACCCCGTCCGGCAAAAACTACTGGCATGCAGACAGGACATCCAGACAAGGAAGGTTGAATGGTGGGCGCGGCTGGGATTGAACCAGCGACCCCTGCGGTGTGAACACAGTGCTCTCCCACTGAGCTACGCGCCCGATATTCAACGGCTGGGTAGGGCAAATCACTGCCTACCCGCCCGAGGGGAATGGCGTTCTAGGTTTGCAGCCGGGCAAAGTCAAGCAGCGGTCAGTGTGCGGTGGACGCGCCTGCAATCTCGGCCAGCAGATCATCGAGGGCCGGGAGCAACTCGTCATAGTGATCAATCAGCCGGTCAGCGCCCAGCTCGGCAGGCGGAACGTCCGTATAGCCGAACGAAACGGCGATGGAGCCGACATTGGCGTTCTTGGCGGCATCGATGTCAAAGCGGCTGTCGCCCACCATCACCGTGGTGGACCTGTCGCCCTCAAGGCGCGATACCGCTTCGAAAATGGGTTCGGGGTCCGGTTTGCGGACAGGCAGGGTGTCCCCGCCGATCAGCACCGGGAAGAAACGGTCCAGGCTAAGAAGCCGGATGATCTCCACAGACAGGCCTTCAACCTTGTTTGTCACAACACCCAGCTTGAAGCCCCGTTGCGCCAGCGTGTCGAGGGCAGGGACCAGCCCGTCAAAGAGCTTTGTATGTTCGACGAGGTGGTCTCCGTAGTAGGCTACAAACTCGTGAAACAATTCATCCAGAAGCTCTTCGCTGGCTGGTTCGCCCGAATAGGCAAAGCCGCGCTCCATGATCTTGCGGGCGCCGCCTCCCACCATTTCACGGACCCGCTCATGGGGGACGCGGTCACGTCCATGACGAGCGAGCAGGACATTCATTGTTTCTGTCAGGTCGAGGGCCGTGTCGGCCAGCGTGCCATCTAGATCAAAGAGGATGGTGGGAGAGGGGGTGGGTCGTGCCTGTGTCATAGGCTGCATGTGCCATGGGAGGGAGTGGGGTGCAACTCAGCCTTCCTGTGACCATTTGGCCGCCCCCTTGATCGCGCGATCCAGAACATCAATGGCGGCCCGGGCGACCTTTGCCTCCCACGACGCACGGCGGGGGGCATAGTTCTCTCTGATTTCCGCGAGATACGCGGGCGCTTCATCGCAATCAAGCCCGCCGACGAACCGCATCCACCGTTCCAGCATCGGCACACGCATCACATACCGCGTGTTTGCGCGGGGTGACGCGGAGCAGAATTCAACGACCGCCCCGGCAATGTCGATCTGCCGGATATCGTCCGACATGGATTTGAGCAAATCTTCGATGCCCCAGAAGACAATTCCATGGCGCGTCGGGCGCGGAGAGCCCCACTGTTGCTCCACGGTTTTTGGTTTCAGTGCATCAGCACCCCACCACTGGCCTGCCCGGGCATGGGCGGCGCTGCCTTCCGGACTGAAGCACAGAAATATGGTCTCCCCGTCTCCGACCGGTCCGGAGTGGAAGTCCACATAGGCGACATGCCGCGCTTTGCGGAGCCGGGTCTGTACGATCTGCGCAAGCTGCGAGGTGGACCAGGCGGGTGATTTGCCGCCGAAATGATATCCATCCGGATGCGTGAACTGACCTCGGCTGATGGCATCCTCAAGTGCCCATTGACCGTGCTGCTGGACGAACCGGCCTCCTGCATCGAGCATGGCGTCGATGCTGCGCGGTGACAGATCCTGTGGGCACAGGGCATCGTGGATTTCCGCATAGAGCGGGTTGGCAGGGTGCGGATTGTCGTGATCGAGCCAATTGCGGTTGATGTCCACATTGTCTTCCGTTCCCCGCAGGCCATGCGCAAAGCCCCACGGGTTGGCGCCGTGAACAAGCAACACGGCCACATCTGCCGGCAGTGGGTTTTTCTGGTGATGGGTAAGCCATGAGATCTGCGCCGCCGACCCCGCATAGCCTTCGGCCCCATGGACACCACTGATGCACAACAGGACCGTTCTTGCATCAGGAGGACCAATCCAGGCTGTATCAATGGCCAGTTGCTCCCCCAGGGGGCCGCGCAGCGGATGCGGGATCACTGAAATGCTGGCGTCCACCATGTGAGCTGCCGCGATGAACTTCTCCCGTGCTTCGCGATAACTGCCTGAAAAGGGTGAGAGGCCGGGGGACACGGAGGGCTCGCTTATGGCTGGCGACAGGCTGGGTGATCTCACACGGTATTATCAGAGTGACACACAGGTTTCACCAAGCTGAAATGATATGAAGCACAAAGCGTGGTCATCGCTTTGCGCCGTGGCGGTACACCGGCTAGAAACACTGGCAAACAAACATCCCGGCGGTTCTGGTGCCGGGCCGATGGATTCGGGAGAAACCGCATGGTTGATGCACCAGCAGGCATCAAAGACACGGGCCTTTACCGCCAGGACGCCTATATCGACGGCGCATGGTGCCGCCATGAAGCAGGTGCCGTGACGGATGTGACCAATCCGGCGAACGGAGACCGGATTGCACAGGTACCCAATCTGGGCCGCGCCGAGGCGACCCGGTCCGTTGAGGTGGCGCAGCAGGCATTTCGCTCATGGTCGCGCAGGACAGCCAAGGAGCGTGCGCAGATCATTCGCCGCTGGTTTGATCTGATGACTGAGCATGAGGATGACCTGGCTCTGCTGCTCACTCTGGAACAGGGCAAGCCATTGCCCGAGGCACTGGCGGAAGTGCGCTATGGGGCGGCCTTCACCGAGTTCTATGCAGAAGAAGCCAAGCGCGTCTACGGCGACATCGTGCCGGCGCACTTCGCGGACCGCCGGATTGTCGTGGCCAAGCAGCCCATCGGTGTAGTGGCGGCCATCACGCCGTGGAACTTTCCCAACGCGATGATCCTGCGCAAGGTGGCCCCGGCCCTTGCGGCGGGCTGCACGGTCGTGTGCAAGCCGGCCCCTCAGACGCCGCTGTCTGCCCTGGCCCTGTGTGAACTGGCGGAGCGCGCCGGCATTCCCAAGGGGTGCTTCAACGTGGTGACCGGCAACGAAGTCGAGATCGGCGGTGTCTACACATCCCACGATGATGTGCGTGTCGTGACCTTCACCGGGTCCACAGCCGTGGGCAAGCTCCTGATGGAGCAGTCGGCGCGCACGGTGAAGAAGACCTCCATGGAACTGGGCGGCAACGCACCTTTCATCGTGTTTGATGATGCGGACATTGACAAGGCTGTGGAGGGAGCAATTGCCTCCAAGTACCGCAACACCGGCCAGACCTGTGTGTGTACAAACCGTATCCTGGTTCAAAATTCCGTATACGCTGTATTCACCCAGAAGCTTTCGGCGGCTGTCGCGAAGCTGACGGTCGGTCATGGAACTGAGGAAGGTGCGCAGATCGGCCCGCTGATCGACACGGCCGCGCTTGAAAAAGTCGAGGGCCATGTCTCCGATGCCCTGGAGAAGGGGGCAAAGATCGGTACCGGCGGCAATCGCCATGCGCTCGGCGGCACCTTCTATGAGCCGACGGTGCTCATCGATGCGGAAGCCGACATGCGCATTGCGAAGGAAGAAACATTTGGGCCCGTGGCGCCGGTGTTCCGGTTCCGCTCGGAAGAAGAAGCCGTCGAGATGGCCAATGATACTAACTACGGCCTGGCAGCCTATGTGTATTCCCGGGACGTCGGCCGTTGCTGGCGGGTGGGCGAGGCGCTGGATTTCGGCATTGTCGGAATCAATGAGGCGCTGCTGTCCGTCGAAGTTGCCCCCTTTGGCGGCGTCAAAGAATCCGGTATTGGGCGGGAAGGCGGCAAATGGGGCATCGAGGAGTTTCTCGAGCCCAAATACATGACCTTCGGTGGTCTCGATGGGGGTGAAAGCTGATGAGCGACACACATCTCTCCGCAGATGATCAAAAGCGCATTGCAGCGGAGGCAGCGCTGGATCATGTGAAGGACGGTATGAAGCTGGGGCTGGGCACCGGCTCGACGGCGGCCCATTTCGTGACAGCCCTTGGCCGCAAGGCAAAGGAAGAAGGACTGACCCTGTCCTGCGTGCCGACCTCCGAGGCAACTGCGGACCTGGCGGCGCAGGTGGGCCTGACAGTGAAGACGCTGGACGACGAACCGCATCTTGATCTGACAGTGGACGGGGCGGATGAAGTCGGTCCGCATCTGACGCTCATAAAGGGCGGTGGCGGTGCGCTGCTGCGTGAAAAGATTGTTGCCTTTGCCTCAACGCAGATGATCGTCATTGCGGATGAGAGCAAGGTTGTGCCCTTGCTGGGCAATTTTCCGCTGCCCATCGAGGTGGTTCCGTTCGGCGCGCAGACCACGGGCAACCGCATTCTGGAATCCGGCAAGCTGTTCGGTTGCGAAGGCGCCATCGCGCTTCGCACCGATGAATTCGGTGAGCCGTTTTGCACCGACAGCAACAACTTCATCTATGACTGGGCTTTGGGCGAAATTCCGGACCCGGACGGGCTCGGCACTTATCTCGCGCGGTTGCCCGGTGTTGTGGAGCACGGCCTGTTTTTGGGTATTGCCCATTCGGTTCTGGTCGGGAAAGCTGACGGCACCGTGGAGACGCTGCGCAGATAGGCGCCAGACGCCGCTATCAAGCTATCGTGAATACGTCTTGGGAACCGGGCAATCCGGTGCCATCTAGGGCGCACCCAAGCAAGAAAGGCCCGGAAAAATGCCAACGACCAGCACCGACTATGATTATGACCTGTTTAC
>JANQMQ010000177.1 GCA_028279995.1 Candidatus Phaeomarinibacter sp.
ACATCGCCATGGTGTCATCGTTCTCGATCCACCAGGATCGGGAAGAAGCCATCCGCCGGGGTCATGAGGGCTTTGAGTTCTTCGGCTATGCGCTGGGTCGCATGGTGACGCAGGACTTCGTGCCGGGCCGCACGGACATGTGGGCCGAGTACATCGCGCAGCGCGGCGACCGGACGGAAGACGTGATCAAACAGGCTGCCTCACAGGCGCCGGGCGGCCTTGGTGGCATCGGTACGCCGGACGACATGCGTGCCCACCTCAAGGCCATGCAGACAGCTGGCGTCGATCAGGTCATCTTCATGCAACAGGCCGGCAACAATTCGCATCAGCATATCTGCGAGAGCCTTGAACTGTTCGCGTCTGACGTCATGCCCGACTTCAAGGCAGACGTGGCCGAGCGCGAAGCCCGGAAGGCCGAAGAACTTGCCCCCTATATAGAAGCCGCGCTGGCCCGCAAGCAGGCCATGCCTCCCATTGCCGACAAGGACATCCCGGTTGTGCCTGCGGCGGTTTCCAAACCGCAGGTCAACCAGACATCAGGACAGACGGCCGCGGAGTAACCGTCAGGCGGACAACCTCTGCTTGAAGAAGGCCAGAATGTTGTCGCGCGCCATGGCTGTGGGTTCCCCTTCCTCGTCAATGAGATGGGTGGTCACCACGCTGTGGGGGGGCGTCACGAACTTCTTGGCGAACTCCGGCAGATCGGTGTTTGCGGAACTGTCCGGCAGGACGTGGCCTTCAAAGCGGTCCCCCAGCGCTTCTGCATAGCGGGCGAACCGTTCCGCCTGACAGAAGCTGTCCCCCTCGAAGCGGTAGGCAAGCACCGTCAGGTCGTCACGCTCCATGCGTGCACGCACGGCGGCGAGTTCTTCCGGCGGGCTTTCCACCGCAGCGGGATCATCCAGCGGCAGCGACGGCTGGGATAGGACGGGCGCCAGCACCGCGTCTTCCAGTGTCATGGACAGGGCAAAATTGCCGGTGAAGCACATGCCGATGGCGCCGACACCCGGCCCGCCGCATTCCTCATGCGCCAGTTTCGCCAAGGCCCGCAGCCAGATGGTCACCGGGCTGGCCTTGCCGTCCGGGTTACCTTTGGCAAAAGCGCGGAACTCGGCGCTGACACAGGCATGCTGGAAGCTCTCCGTCCCCTCCTTCTCGGTGGGCGCCGCCCCGTCGCGGCCAAACAGCGACGGCATGTAGACCGTGAACCCGGCGTCACGCACCCAGCGGGCAAATCGCGCCACATGGGGGCTGATATTGGGCATTTCCGTCATCACGATCACCGCCGGCCCGGACCCCATGACATGCACCATCTTGGTGATGCCCGGCGTCGCGCCATCCAGCGTGATCTCGCGATGCTCGAAATCATCAAGGGGATCGTCTTCAAACAGGTTTCGGGAGGTCATGAGGCACTCTTCTAAGTCTGTATTTTGAACTTAGACTAGCGATCTGTGCCGGTCAGCGCAATGGCAAAGCGCTGTCTTTCTGACCCTGCCAATCGCTAAAAACCCCAAGAAAACTGCGGCATCGCACCGGGTGCGCTGACATCGATCAATTCGGCAGAATCGACAGCCGCTGTAACAAAGCCGTCAAAAAGACGCCACAGGATGGGCCTCACGGGTCAAGCAACACAAACAAACAGGTAATGAGTATGACACCCCCCGTGCGTCCTGTGTCCTCCGACACGCCCCCTTCAAACCCC
>JANQMQ010000209.1 GCA_028279995.1 Candidatus Phaeomarinibacter sp.
ACCGACTGTAAGCGGCATGAAGCAACGCTCCGCCGTGCGGCGCACCACATCAATCAGCGTGCCGCGTTTTTCGTGGCTGGCAGTGATATCCAGAAAGCAGAGTTCATCAGCCCCGGCAGCGTCATAGGCCGTCGCCGCTTCCACAGGATCGCCGGCATCACGCAGATCAACGAAGTTCACGCCTTTGACGACGCGGCCGTCTTTCACGTCCAGACAGGGAATTACGCGGGCTTTGAGGCTCATGCGGCGTCCTTCAGCAAGGCAAGCGCCTGGGCCGGATCAAGGCGGCCGTCGTAGATGGCGCGGCCGGAAATGACACCGATGATGCCCGGCGCGTTAACCTGTTTGAGAGCCGTTAAGTCATCGAGATTTGTGACGCCGCCGGACGCAATCACCGGAATGCCAACTGAGTTGGCAAGGTGGGCTGTGCCCTCGACATTCATGCCCTGCATCGCGCCGTCGCGGGCGATGTCCGTGTAGATGATTGCGGCGACGCCGGCATCCTCAAACCGTTTGGCGAGATCAAGCGCCTGAATGTCGGATACCTCGGCCCAGCCTTCTACAGCGACAAAGCCGTCCTTGGCGTCGATACCGACGGCGATCTTGCCTGGCCATTTCCTGCAGGCTTCCTTGACGAGATCCGGGTCGCGCAGGGCCGCGGTCCCCAGAATGACGCGGGCAATGCCCTTGTCGAGCCAGGCTTCGATCTGCGCCAGCGACCGGATGCCACCGCCCAGCTGGGCCGGCAGGGAGACGGTTTTGAGAATTGCTTCCACCGCATCGCCATTCACCGGCTTGCCTTCAAAGGCGCCATTGAGGTCCACGAGATGCAGCCATTCGAAACCCTGGGACTCGAAGACTTTCGCCTGCTCAGCGGGCGTATCTGAAAAGACCGTGGCACGGTCCATATCACCCTGCACGAGGCGGACGCACTGGCCGTCTTTCAAGTCGATGGCGGGAAACAGGATCATCGTAGTCTTTCGTTTACTGGGGCATCCATTGCAGGAAGTTGGCGATCAGGCGCAGGCCGACGAGCTGGCTTTTTTCCGGGTGGAACTGAGTGCCAACCATGTTGTCATGTCCGACGGCAGCTGTGATCTCGCCGCCATAATGCACCTTCGCGAGGACATGTTCGGGTTGCGTCGGCTGGATGGCGTAGGAGTGCACGAAATAGGCGTGCTCGCCATGCTCCAGTCCTTCAAACACCGGATGCGGGTGGCCGGCCACATCCACTGGTTCCAGCGCATTCCAGCCCATATGCGGGATCTTGAGAGAGGCATCGTCCGGTGTGATTTCAGCGACGTCGCCAGGAATCCAGCCGAAGCCTTCATGGGTCCCGTGTTCGAGGCCGCGTGACGCCATCAGTTGCATGCCGACGCAGATGCCGAAGAACGGTATCGCCCGTTGCTCCACCGCTTCGCGCAGGGCATCGACCATGCCGTCTACTGCGTAAAGTCCGCGTCGGCAGTCGGCGAAGGCGCCGACGCCGGGCAGTACGATGCGGTCGGCTTTGGACACAACGTCCGGTGAGCTGGTCACGCAGATATCCGCATCCGCGCCGATCTCGCGCGCCGCGCGCTCGAACGACTTTTCCGCGGACCGCAGATTGCCTGAACCGTAATCGATGATGGCGACAGTCAAAGCCGTATCCTAGCTACCCGGCTCAGCTACCGAGCACACCCTTGGTGGAGGGAATGGCGTCAGCCTTGCGCGGGTCGATCTCGATGGCCTGGCGCAGGGCGCGGGCGAGGCCCTTGAAGCAGCTCTCCACGATGTGGTGATTGTTCTCGCCATACATGTTTTCGATGTGCAGCGTGATGCCGGCCGCCTGGGCGAAGGCCTGGAACCATTCCTTGAACAACTCGGTGTCCATGTCACCCAGCTTCGGCTTGGTGAAGTTCACCTTCCAGATCAGGTAGGGCCGCTGCGATACATCCAGCGTTACCCGCGTGCAGGTTTCATCCATGGGGATGATGGCATTGCCGTAGCGGGTGATGCCCTTGAGGTCACCCAAGGCCTGCAGCACGGCTTCGCCGATGACGATGCCGCTGTCTTCGGTCGTGTGGTGGAAATCAATGTGCAGGTCGCCTTCGGCGCGCACCTTGAGATCGATCAGCGAGTGGCGCGAGAGCTGCTCGAGCATGTGGTCGAGGAAACCGATGCCGGTATCCACGTCATACTCTCCGGTGCCATCCAGATTGAGCGACACGAAGACTTCCGTCTCCTTGGTCTTGCGCTCAACAGTGGCAATGCGGCCGTCGCGTTCGCTGTCCATTTTCGTCTGCCTTCAGTGCCCCTGCCTCCAGTTCAGGCGGGGCTTCAAGAACATGTGTGAAGCGCGGTCTAGCAGCTTCGCGCCCAAGGTGCCATATGCGGGGTCACATGACAGCATTTCACCTACAGAACGCTTAAGACCCGGGACACCCCCATGCCTTCAGAGATCAACGACGCGGTTGCCGAGTTCATCGCCCACCAGAACCATTTCTATATGGCGACGGCGGACGCAAATGGCAGGCCCTATGTGCAGCATCGCGGCGGCCCGGAAGGGTTTTTGAAGGTCATGGGACCCAAGACTCTGGGCTTTGCGGATTATGCGGGCAACCGGCGCTACATCACTGTGGGCAATCTAGGGGAGAACGAGAATGTGTTCCTGTTCTTCATGGATTACCCCGCCCAGCGCCGGGTGAAGCTGCGGGGCAAGGCCGGTATCGTGACCGACCCCGATGTCATCCGCTCCCTGAGAGATCCCAATTATGACGCGCAGGTGGAGCGGGCGATCATTATCGAGATCGACTACTGGGAGACCAACTGCAATGCCCACATCACCCAGCGGTTTACGCAGGAGGCCGTGGACGCTGCTGTTGCGCCGGTGATGGCCCGCATGGCACGGCTTGAGGCCCGGCTAAAGGAAGCGGGACTGCCGATCGACTAGACGCGTCAGCGCAGCAATTTAGGTGATTTCGGGGCATGGCTTGACCCCGGCGGCGCGGCGGGCCACCTGTTGCGACAGATATAGACCTTTTCCCAGCAGGACCCCCAACTCCATGGCTTCTTCCGACAACTTCCCCAACTGGCATGCCACGACCATTCTGACCGTTCGCAAAGGCGGCAAGGTGGTGATCGCCGGGGATGGGCAGGTTTCCATGGGCGATACGGTGATGAAATCCACAGCCCGCAAGGTGCGGGTCCTGGGCGGCGGCACGGTCATTGGCGGGTTTGCCGGGGCTACAGCGGACGCCTTCACGCTTTTTGAGCGGCTGGAAGCCCGCCTTGAACAATATCCCGGCCAGTTGGCGCGGGCCTGCGTGGAGCTTGCCAAGGACTGGCGGACGGATCGCTATCTGCGCAAGCTCGAAGCCATGATGCTGGTGGCCGACAAGACCGAAAGCTTCATTCTCACAGGCACCGGTGATGTGCTGGAACCGGAAAACGGCATTGCCGGCATCGGCTCGGGCGGCAATTACGCCCTGGCTGCTGCCCGAGCACTGGCCGACACGGACCAGGACGCTGAAACCATTGCCCGCACCGCCATGGGCATTGCCGCAGATATCTGCGTCTACACAAACGGCAACCTGGTTGTTGAAACACTTGATGCTGTCTAGCGCGTCCTCACGCAGCTGACCGCCCTCCTCTTCTCAATACGATTGACGCCCAAGGACTGACCTTCATGACCGCGCTTTCCCCCCGCCAGATTGTTGCTGAACTAGACCGGCATATTGTCGGCCAGAAGGACGCAAAGCGTGCCGTGGCCATTGCGCTTCGCAACCGCTGGCGGCGGCAGCAGCTTGACCCGGCGCTGCGCGACGAAGTGATGCCCAAGAACATCCTGATGATCGGGCCGACCGGCGTGGGCAAGACCGAGATTTCCCGCCGCCTTGCCAAGCTGGCTCAGGCCCCCTTCATCAAGGTCGAAGCCACCAAGTTCACCGAAGTGGGGTATGTGGGCCGCGACGTCGAGCAGATCGTGCGCGACCTGGTGGAAGCCGCCATCGGCATGGTGCGCGAGATCAAGCGGGAAGACGTGAAGGCGTCGGCGCACAGTGCTGCCGAAGAGCGCGTTCTGGATGCGCTTGTGGGCAGTGGTGCCAGCGAGGCAACGCGCGAGAGCTTTCGCAAGAAGCTGCGCGACGGGCTTCTGGACGACAAGGAGATCGACCTGGAAGTTCGGGACACTGGCGGCATGCCGATGATGGAAATTCCCGGCATGCCCGAAGGCGGGAACGTCGGGATGATCAATCACAACGACATGCTGGGTAAGGCCTTTGGCGGCCGCACCAAGCCGAAGCGGCTGAAGGTGCGCG
>JANQMQ010000025.1 GCA_028279995.1 Candidatus Phaeomarinibacter sp.
ATCGTGCCATCGGGCCTCAATGCAGTGACAACGGCACTGCTGGCGCTACTCAGTTCCGGTGACCATCTTCTGATGACGGACAGCGCCTATGGTCCGACACGGACCTTCTGCAATACCTTCCTCAAGCGCATGGGTGTCGAGACAACTTACTATGACCCGACAGTCGGTGCGGACATAGATGCGCTGATCACGGACAGAACAAAAGTGGTGTTCGTGGAAAGCCCGGGGTCGCTGACCTTCGAGATGCAGGACATTCCGGCTATTGCCGCAGTTGCTCATGCCCGAGGTGCAAAGGTGGTGCTGGACAACACATGGGCCTCACCGCTTTTCTTCAAGCCCTATGAACACGGCGTGGATGTGTCCATCCAGGCAGCCACCAAATATGTGGTGGGTCACGCGGACACCATGTTGGGAACAATTACCGCAACGGAAGAGTGCTGGCCGCTTGTCCATGCAGCCCATGGTGAGCTTGGCCTGTGCGCCGGACCGGACGATATCTATCTCGCGTTACGCGGCCTGCGGACGATTGACGTCCGGCTGAAACAGCACATGAAACAGGGGATCGAACTGGCCACCTGGCTTGCCGAACGCGACGAGGTCTCGCACGTGTTCCACCCTGCTCTGCCGTCCCACCCGCAGCATGACATCTGGAAACGTGACTTTCTGGGAGCAAGCGGACTGTTCTCCGTCGTCCTGAAGCCGGTCGAGGAGAAAGCGCTGGCGGCCATGCTGGACGGGCTGGAACTGTTTGGCATGGGATACTCATGGGGCGGCTTTGAGAGCTTGGTCGTTCCGTCCAATCCGAAGCGCTACCGCACGGCAACCACGTGGGATTATCCGGGACGTCTGCTGCGGTTCCATGCCGGGCTGGAAGACATGGATGATCTCAAGGCTGATCTCGACAAGGGTTTTGAGCGTCTCAGGGATGCCGGATGATCCGCGCCTTCGTCCTTGCTCTGTGTACGGCGTTGGTCGTCGGCGGCTCCGCCAGAGCAGACCAGCCCTTGCTGATATTTGCTGCGTCAAGCATGACCAATGCGGTGCAGGAAATTGCGGATGCCTTTGAAGCCGCAGGCAATGGTCCGACGGTTACGGTGTTTGACGCAACCTCGCGCGCGGCGCGGCAGATACAGCAAGGCGCACCGGCGCATGTCCTCGTATCAGCCAACTCCGAATGGGCCCAATGGCTGATTGCCTGTGGACCGGGAGACGCCTCGTCCCGGCGCCCGATAGCCAGCAATAGTCTGGTTCTGATTGGCCCGCAGAGACAAAGCCGCGCAGATGAAGCCCGCTTGCCGCAGGCCTTTCAAAACATCCTTGCTGTCGTGAATGACGGACGTCTTGCGATTGCAGACCCGATTGGCGTTCCTGCAGGGATTTACGCACGCGAGGCGTTGATTGAAACAGGCCTTTGGGACCAGGCGCAGCCTCAACTTGTACAGGGCGACACCGTGCGCACGGTACTGAACTGGGTTCGCACCGGCACGGCGGATACCGGCATTGTATATGCCACCGACGCCCACATTGCTGGTGACGTTGACGTTCTGTCCCACGTTCCCCGTGAGCTGCATGGCGCGATTGTTTACGAAGCCGTGGCGGTCGAGGGCGCCCCGTCGGCGGCGCATGCGTTTTTATCGTTTCTGGTTGAATCTGAAGGCCAGACCATTCTTGCTGAGTATCAATTCGCGCCGCCGCCCGAAGGTACTGATGACGGCGGGTCTGTTGTCGCAACGGAATGCGGGTAGTCGGCAGATGTGGGCTGTAACAGATGCGGAGCTTCAGGCGCTGACCGTCTCACTGATGGTTGCCGGTGTTGGCTTGCTGGTGTCCATGCCCCTAGCTCTGCTGACCGGCTGGGCGTTGGCGCGCTGGGAATTCTGGGGAAAGACAGCCCTCGACATTGTCGTGCATCTGCCGCTTGTCATGCCACCGGTTGCGTTGGGCTATCTATTGCTGCTTGCGCTGGGGCCAAGAGGCCCTATCGGGGAACCATTGCAGACATGGTTTGGCATCAACCTGGCCTTCACATGGACCGGTGCAGTGATTGTGGCTGCTGTCAGCGGGTTCCCTCTGGCGGTGCGTGCCATCCGGATTTCGGCAGAGAACGTGGAAGAGCGTTTGCTCCAGGCAGCACGGACGCTGGGACAGTCTCCATTTGGTGCGTTTGTCAGCGTCGCCCTGCCGTTGATGATCCCCGGGATCGTCGCCGGGGGGGTGCTTGCTTTCGCCCGCGCCCTTGGCGAGTTTGGCGCAACAATAACGTTCGCCGCTTCGATTCCCGGAGAGACCCGGACCCTGCCGCTGGCGCTGTATACGTTTCTGCAGGTGCCGGGCGGCGAAGATGCAGCGCTGCGTGTGCTGATACTTTCAGTAGCCGTGGCCGTGGCGGCGCTTGTAGCATCCGAGTATCTGGTGCGCCGGTCTGGACGGCGGCAGTAAGGAAGAGTGTAAGCATGGACATCAAGTCAGAAATTTCCGGCAAGGTCTGGAAGATCGAAGCAGGCCCCGGCACTGACGTTGAGGAAGACGACGCGATCATCATCCTCGAATCCATGAAGATGGAAATTCCGGTCGCCGCTCCCAAGGACGGTAAGGTGACGGAAATTCTGGTGGCCGAAGAAGAACTGGTCGAGGAAGGCCAGATCGTCGCACGGATGGAGGCATAGTTGTTTCAAAGAACAGCCAAAAAAACGAGCGCGGGTGCAGCCTTGTCCGCTGCGGCAATTGTTGTGCTTGGATATGTCACCATGCCATCTGCAAGTCTCGCCAATTCCGATGAGATCAAACCAACCGTACTAGAGCTACCCAAAGTCGACTGTGCAACATGTCATTTGGGTGAACCAGACAAGACCTTTCCCGAGATTGAGTTGAGCGCCCAGCAAGTCGCTTCTTCGAACTACATCAAGCAATTGCTTGAAGAGTTTGACAGTAATCTAGTCATTCACATCGATGAGCTGGTTATTGGCGATGCCCTGGCGGGGCAAAATCTAGCCAAGAATCTATGCGCTACTTGCCACGCACTGGATGCTGGCAAGCCTTCACCCAATGAGGCTGCCCCCAATTTCAACACCCTCACCCTCACCTATCCGCCGGAACATCTGGCTGAAGGGTTTGCCGAAGGGATTGTGGTTGGGACCGACGCCCATATCGGCATGCCCCAGTTCGAGTTGGCGCCAGAGCAGATAGATGACCTGATCGCTTATCTCGAAACGGTAATGCCGCCCTACATCTCACCCAATGCTGCAGAAGGACGCGTGACGGACTAGCTTCCGTCCTCCCCAAACAGCCGCGCAAGATACGGCGTGAGGAACAGACCCTTCGGGTCCAGTCGTCGGCGCACTTCCTGAAAATCATCCCAGTGCGGATAAAGCGGTGCCAGTTCGCGCGCGGTGAGCGTATGCAGCTTGCCCCAGTGCGGACGGCCACCATAGTTGCGGAAGATGGCCTCAGCTCCATCAAACAGCCGCCGGTAGTCCTGCTTTGCATACTGATGAATTGAGATCGATACGCTGTCGCGGCCCTGAAACGGGCTGAGCCAGATGTCGTCGCCTTTGATGGTCCGGTACTCCATCGGGAAAATGAAATTGCCGCCACGCTTGCGCATGTGTTCAGCAAGTTCCTGTGCACAGTCCGGCCCATTCTCAAGCGGAACCGAAAACTCCATCTCGTTGAAGCGTACATCACGGTCGCTAGGGAAAGCCTGATAGGCGTGCCGAACCTTGGCCTTCTGGGAAAACTCGTCCGCGCCCATATAGCGCGCGCCGGCATTGTTGGTGAGGAAACGCTGCAACGGCCCACGCATGAACGGCGCAAAGCGGCTGATCTCGCAGGCGGCCACCATGGCGAACTGTTCCATGCGGCCGCCACCATCCCGCGGCGGGCGTGCCGGCTCGTCCGTCGTGTTAAGGAACTTCACCAGCACGTCATCGGCGAACGGAAACCAGAAGAACTCAAAGTGCCTGTTGTCCTTCACCAGTGAGTCCATCTGGGCAAAGACATCCGCTACCGCCATACGGCCGCCGGTTTCCCGAAGCGCATAGGCCGGGACGCATTGCAGGACGAATTCCGTAATGATGCCGAGGGTGCCCAGTGACACACGGCCCGCATTGAAGACATCCGCGTTCTCGTCCGCCGAGCAGCTGATGACGCCGCCATCAGCAGTCGCGATGCGCAGGCCGGCGGCTTGAGACGAGACAGAGCCAAGCGTCAGGCCTGTTCCGTGGGTCCCGGTTGATATGGCACCTGCAATCGATTGGCGATTGATGTCCCCCTGGTTGGCCAGTGCAAGCCCGGCCTCAAGCAGAGGCGCTCCAAGGTCGCAGATCTTGGTGCCGGCCTTGACCCTGGCCTGCGACGTGGAAACATCCGCATCAACCAGGCCCTGGTGACCATCGATGTTGATCATTGTCCCGTCGGTAATGACGATCGGTGTAAAGGAATGGCCCGTCCCTGGTGCCCGGACAGGTCCTCGTCCGTTGTTTGCAGCCGATTTGATAGCGCTGCAGATTTCCTCTTCGCTTTGGGCAGCTATGTGGGCAGATGGTGCGCAGGTAAGTGCGCCGGACCAGTTGGTCCAAACCTGGTGTTTGTTGTGAACAGTCATCGGGCCTTCGATGTACCTCTTGTCAGGTGTTCATTGTTGCCACAAGCATCGCCGAGATTGAGTGCGGATGCAATGCGGTGCATCCCCAACAATCAACTCCCGGCGCGCCGTTGAACAAAAAAGCCCCCCGGACGCAAGTCCGGAGGGCTTCCTGTAGGCGTCTCGTATTCGGTGGAATTACCGAACGCCACGGCGGCGCAGTGCTGCCGGGTCGAGATTGTCTTCGCTCAGCTCGTCGTAGCTGAAGTTGATCTCACGTTCCTGGTTCTTCAGGCCCTGGACATTGTAGTAGTCCGCCTGAATGTCATAGGTGACGTCAGAGTTGTTCCAGCATGTGGGCACATCGTAGTAGTTGATGATGTGACCTTCCTGAACACGCCACAGCTGACCGCGGCTGTCATACATTTCACCGGTCACCATGTTGTAGGTGTCCTCGTCGAAGGACTTCACACGGCGGGTGTAAATGTGACGTTGACCTTCACGGATCTTGCCTTCCACGGTCCACACACGGTGCAGTTCGTAGCGCAGGAGATCCTGGTTGAGGGATGCAGGCTGCAGCATCTGCTCATAGGTGTTTTCCGGGTTAGCCCACTTGTAGGAGTTGTACGCGATGTACTTCTCGGACTTGCCCTTCATTTCCCATGTGTAACGGTCCGGCGACCCGTTGAAGAGGTCAAACTGGTCCGTGGTCTGACGACCATCAGAATAAGACTGCGGGTTGTCGTAAGCCACGGTCGGCGCACGACGCACACGCTTGGTTCCCGGGTTGTACTGCCACGCGTTGCGTGAGCCCTTTACCTGGTTGATCGTTTCGTGGACCAGCAGCAATTCACCGGCACGGCGGGACGGCGCGATAACCGTCTGCAGATACTTCAGTGAAATGTTGTTGAGGCTGTCGAAGCTCGGAATTTCCGGATTGGAATAAGTGAACACCACTTCGTCATACACCGTGATCGGTGTGAAGCTGGCATTTCCGTCCGGTGCGATGGATGCAAACTGGCGGTTCAGCTTGTAGCCGCGGTAGCGCAGATTGTGGTTCCAGACCAGTTCCACAGCTTCCGTCGGAATGGGGAACGGCGTGCCGATGGTTGCATTCGCAACACCGTTGCCGTCTGCCACCAGCTCACTGTTGAGAGCGTTCTGCTTGAAGGCTTCGTTCACGAACTCCGGGAAAGAGCAGTTACGGCGAGACGGGTAGACGATCATCTTGTAACCGGCGATGTCGTCAAGCAACGCAGCATGAGTGCCCGTTAGCTTGTCTGCATACTCGGCCTTGTTCTCGGCCGTAATAGTGAAAAGCGGCGCATCGTCAGCATAAGGATCAGCGTAGAAATCGCCCGGCGTATGCGCAGGCGGATTTGCAAGCGGTTCCCAAGCCGGGATGGTGCCGTCGGCATTGCCTGCCTTTTCAGCGCCAATCGGCGTCAGCGTTGTGCCGAGCTTGTCGGCTTCAGCCTGGCTCACACCCGCTGCGGCCGGCAGGGCAAATGCCGATGCCGTCAGCAGCGCGGCAATGGCGCCAGTGCTGGAATTAAAGATTGAACTCATTGTTGGTCCTCCTTGTGGGCCCCCAAATTGGCCTGTCCGCAACTCACGGACACCCCACGTTCTGCGGGTATTAAAGCCGTTACTGACCTGAACTGGATCAGTCCGAATGCTGCAGAAAGTTCAGCACCGTTTGATTTCACCAAGTCACATAGCACGGAACAGTCATAAATGAAGATGAATTCCTTGAAAGGAGCTACGCAGAGACCACAGAAAACCTAATGATTCCTTGAATTATGCGTCAAATTGGCTCGAAAGCGCGCGCCGCATCCACGCCTTTTTTGATCTGATCATTTGTCAACTTGGGCGTCAGCGCTTCAATGGCCTCAGCGGGATACTTCGGGAACCCATTCTCATTGGCCAGTATGTAGTACATGTAGGCCTTGATGAGGTCCTGCTCGACGCCCTCACCTTCCTCATACAGAACACCCACATTGTACTGGCTGGCCGCGTGGCCGCGCAGAGCTGCCTGCTCAAACCACTTGGCTGCTTCGGCCCGGTCCTGCGTGACACCGAAGCCCCAGTCATAAGCACTGCCAAGGTCGCCCATGGCACGTCCGTCTCCCATGTCGGCCGCTTTGCGCAACCACTTCAGACCTTCCTCGAAGCTGTGAGAGACGGACTGGCCGTCCATGTAGGCTGCACCAATCTTATAGGCAGCGCCGGCATCTCCAGCCTCGGCTGCTTCTTCCCAGACCATCAGGGCTTCCGGATAGAGGCCGCGCTTGTAGAGATCATGACCGCCCGCCTCCGACCGTTCCGCTTCACGAACAACACGTTCGATGGCTTCATCCTCACCCTGTGCCAGCGGACGTGGTGCGTCAGCCTCTTGCTGCGTGGTAGTTTCAAGTGCTTCCGCCTCTGCCGACGCAGCATCAAGTGGCGGTGATTTGGCATCTGCCATGCCGTTCCAGATCAGACCACCCATAGCCACTGCGCCCGCGAGAGCTAGTGCCTGCACCGGGAGTGAGGCATTACCGGCGGCAGTTGTGGCTTCTTTGGATTTGAACCGTTTCGTCATGTCGTCATCTCCCTGACCGGCGCACGCGGACGCCATTTGCCGGCTAGTTTGCTACCGACACTCGCATTTATTCAATATTTAGGGTGAAAACGTGGCGGATCGAGGCCAGCAACCGCAAGTTACACTTACGTCACTCGGGTCACGTTGGCGTGTTGATGCAGCACCCGCAAGAATCAGGCGCTCTTAAGGAAGTCGATCAGCTGCGCAGCCGGAGCTGAAGCTGGAATGTCATTGGCGGCCGTCAGATGAAAGCTCTTTCTGATCTTCTTCTTGCCCACCCTCAGCTCAACAAGGCGCCCCTCCTCCAGATCATTCTCAACCGCGCGGCGCAGAACAATGGAACAGCCCAGTCCTGCCCGCACCGCGCTCTTGACTGCTTCGGTGCTCTGAAGATGCTGAACCACTTGCAGCCGATCAGCCTTGGCGCCAAAGGCGCGCCGCAAAGCGCTTGCTGTGCCGCTACCACTTTCTCCGCCGATAAGGTTGAGCTTTTCGAGTTCGGCAAAACTGATCTGGTCCGTCGCCGATAACGCATGCCCGGGGCCTGCAATCACCACAAGGTCTTCTTCGCGCCACAGGTGTGTTTGAAGCCCTTCCTCCAGAGCCGGCCACTCCATGGCCGCCACATCGATGGTTTCCGATCGCAAGGCATCAAGCAGTGCTGGATTTGAATCAGTGTAAATCCGCCAGCCAAGGCCTGGGCATACTTGCTCAACGAAGGTTTTGAGTTCAGGGGAGATGAAATAGGAGGCGATATTCCCGCTGCAGCCAATCGTCAGTTCCTGGGGCGCTGCGGTATGGATGAAGCGCTCTGCCGATTTCAAAAGCATACGCGCTTGCGGTAGCAGGGCTTCCCCACGCCTCGTAAGTGTGCAGCGCGCATTGTGGCGCTCAATCAGCTGGGCACCAATCACTTCTTCAAGTTTACGGACATGCTGAGACACGGTCGGCTGCGATAGCCCAAGCTGCCGCGCAGCAACGCTGAACCCGCCTGTCTCGGCAAGGGCCACAAAGGTCTGAACAAAAGAGAGATTGATCACGTACGCACTCCTGCGGCGACAGATGATGCTCGTGCAGGCGCGTTTACAGCTGTCTCTGGAACATCACCCCGGGCGACGGCCGCAATACTTTCTGCCGCAGACAGTTCGATCTGTTCACGGACGCAGGACACGGCGGACCCGATATGCGGTGTCAGGATAGTCCGCTCAGACCCAAGCAATCCGGTGCCAATGGCCGCTGGCCGGTCCTGTAGCGACCAGTCTTCCATTTCAAACGTGTCGGCGGCATAACCGCCAAGCCGACCTGAAGCCAGAGCCGTTGCAACCGCGGATTCATCCACGAGGGAACCTCGCGCCGGATTGATCAGAAAACTGCCCGGCTTCATGCCGGCCAGGAAAGTGCTGTCGATCATGTGATAGGTATCTGGCTCAAGATGGAGGGCCAGAACCAGAAAGTCAGCCTTTGCCTGTGCCTCGTCCAGACTCACATGGCGGCAGGAAAGTGCCTGTTCCTTTTCAACTGAAAGCCGGCTGTGATCAGTGTAGAGCCGCGTGCAGTCAAATCCAGTCAGCATGCCGAGGATGCTCTGACCGACGGCGCCCGCACCGACAACCGCAATCGTCGAGCCGTTGATGGAGCGTCCATAAAAACGTGGCCGCCATCCCTGAAAGCTGCCACTGCGCATGAAGCGGTCCCCTGCTCCCATATTGCGTGCAACAGAGATCATCAGCCCAAGGGTCAGTTCGGCCGTTGGTACCGTCAGCAGGTCGGGCACGATTGTCATTAGCACTCCGGCATCAGTGCAGGCAGCAACATCAATATTGTTATAGCCCTTGAGTGCACCGGCGATGATCCGCAAATCCGGACAGGCGCCCACAAAATCCCGATCGATCCTCTCCGTCATGAAGACCATGACCGCGTCGGCATCGCTGCACCGTTCCCGCAGGGGCTCTGCGTCCCATGGTTCTCCACTGTCGTTCACAACAACAGGGCCGATCGCCGCAAGCAGCCTGTGCGCAGACTCGTTGATCGGGTGCGTGACAACCGTCTTGAAACTCATGAAATCCTCCCCGCTCAACTCATCCCAACTGCCGCGTGCCGAAAAAGACGTGCCGGTTTCACAAAACTGATATCGGCTACGGCTATTCAATATCGTGAAGGTAGAACTAGATCAATTGAGAAACGTAATAACTAAGATTTACCAGGACACTCCCCGGCTGACCATGCCGCCGGGCCACAGCCAGCAAGGATCTGCAGTGCTCAAGAAAACGCCCCCGGAAATCCTGGAACTACCCACGGAAAGAAAGCCGTTCATTGAGCTGGCCAACGTAGAGGTTACCTACGGGAAGAAGTTCCTCGCTCTGAAGCCGGTAGATATTGCGTTTTATGATGACCAGATCACCGTACTGCTGGGGCCGTCTGGTGCAGGCAAATCAACGTTGCTGCGGGCGATCAATCATCTGGTCCGCCCGTCCGCCGGCACGGTTGCCGT
>JANQMQ010000234.1 GCA_028279995.1 Candidatus Phaeomarinibacter sp.
GCCCGCATCCACATCGAACTTGCCGAACAGCTCAAAAGCCTTGGCCCATTCTTCTTCGGTCTTGTCGGTGATCTGGATGCCGGGTTCCAGCCGCCAGAAAAGGTCCGGGCACAGAGCCACAAACCCTTCGTGGGCAAGGTTGTCGCAGATGTCGCGCATCACCTGGTTCACACCGAAAATTTCCTGAATAACGACGACGCCAGGGCCCTTGCCGTTGTCCGGGGTTGCCAGATATCCGCTGAAAGTGCCGTCGGGGCCTTTGATCTCGATGTCCTGTCCGCTCACGGGTCGCTCTCCATAGCCTGGGTGAGGAATTATCCTGTTTGTTGCCGCGCACCTTAACGCGCGGGTGGGCCTACGCAAGCAAATGCGGTGTGGGCTGGTCCGGTCTGATTAAACGGGTCGCGCCAGCATGCTGTGCAGTGCTTCGGGTGTTTCCACAGGCAGGGAACAGTTGGTTCCATGGCAGACATAGGCAGCTGCCCGGGCCTCCGGCGGGACCGTTTTGCCAAAGGCGGGATGGCTCTGGGGCAAGCTGTCGCTGGCGGTGTTGAGAACAAGCGAGGGCAAGGGAGAGGTGAGGGCGATCTGGCGCAGGGCATCTGCTTCCGGCCCGTCCCCGGCGATCACCACCTGCACCGCGTTGAGAAGCGTATCGAACCCGTTGAGATAGGTGCACATGGGGAAGAAGTTGCGGGCGAGCTCGGCGGCAAATGTGCGGATGATCTGGTTCGCGCGGTCCCGATAGGTTTCATCGCCTGTGAGATAATAGAGCCGTGCCAGATTTTCGATCATGGTTGCGTTGGCTGACGGGGTGGCGTCGTCGGTGATGCTGCGGGTGCGCACGACCAGCGCCTCCGCGTCATCCGCTGTAAAGAAGTAGCCGTGCCCTTCGGCGTCCCAATAGTGAGCGTGCAGTTCTTCAGCCCAGTCTTTTGCCTGTGTCAGGCAGGTGTCGTCAGCTGTTGCTTCATAGAGGGCGAGGGCGGCAGATATCATGTTGGCGTAGCCATCCGCCATGGCAAGGTGCTGCAGCTTGCCCGCCCTGAAAGCGTGGTGCAGCCTGCCATTCATGACCATCTGTGTACGGATGAAATCATACGCGTTGCGGGCAGCTTCCAGCCAGACGGGCTCTTTGTGAGCAGCGCCGGCCTTGGCCAGGGCGGCTATCATCTGGCCGTTCCAGTCTGTTAGGATCTTGTCGTCCCAGCCGGGGCGGATGCGCGGCTCACGTGTCTTGAAGAGTACCTCGCGCATGCGGGCAAACAGGGCTTGCTGCTCAGGAGGCAGGTCCTCTGGGTGGTCAAGGCGGTTGAGGATCGTATGGCCCTCGAAGTTGCCATGCAGGCTTACGTCGTAAATGCGCTTGAACTCGGCGATGTCGTCCGGCGCAAATCGACCAAAGCTGCATCGATCTCGGTCTCACTCCAGACGTAGAATTTGCCTTCCTCGCCCTCGCTGTCGGCGTCCAGGCTGGCGCCGAACGCGCCTTCCTCGGTCACCATTTCGCGCAGGACCCAGCCCACGGTTTCATGCAGGCGGGAGGCGAACAGAGCGGAGTCGGTGCCCGTTGCCACATCGCTCAACAGGCTGATGAGACCGGCATTGTCGTAGAGCATCTTTTCGAAATGCGGCACGAGCCAGCGCTCGTCGACGGAGTAGCGGGCGAGCCCACCGCCCAGATGGTCATAGATGCCGCCCTGGCACATACGTGTCAGGGTGAGCGTCACGGCGTTGCGGCAGCGCTCGTCGCCGGTGCGCAACCAGGAACGCCAGAGCAATTCGAGCAGGAACGGTTGCGGGAATTTAGGGGCTGACCCAACGCCGCCATGCTCGGGATCGAT
>JANQMQ010000241.1 GCA_028279995.1 Candidatus Phaeomarinibacter sp.
TGACTTACACTGCAGACTTCAAGAGACACTAGCTTAATTCTAACACATTCAATTATTCTTTAATTTTGTCTAACCAAAAAATAGGGCATTAGCAACACGGTAGCAACTCATCAGCCTCCCGATCATCCTTACATTTCGTTTAAAAAAGAGAGGAATAAACTAAATTGTGTATATACTCCGCCCTGCGTGAAGCAGACCTGACACTGGACGACGTGGACGCCGTTGCTGCCACCTCCGGCCCCGGACTGGCAGGCGGGCTGATGGTCGGGCTGGTGACCGGCAAGTCCCTGGCCTTTGCCGCCAACAAACCCTTTGTGGCGGTAAACCACCTTGAAGCCCACGCGCTGACGGCGCGGCTGGTCGACGCCACCCCGTTTCCCTATCTGGTGCTGCTGGTGTCAGGTGGTCACAGCCAGTTGCTCGAGGCGCGCGGCGTGGGTGACTACACACTGCTGGGCACGACGCTGGATGACGCGGTGGGCGAGGCCTTCGACAAGACCGCAAAGCTGATGGGGCTTGGCTATCCCGGTGGACCGCATGTGGAAAAATGGGCCCTTAAGGGTGACCCCAAACGCTTTGACCTGCCGCGCCCCATGAAAGGCCGTCCGGGTTCGGACTTTTCCTTTGCAGGACTCAAGACCGCGCTGCGCCAGACCATAACCAAGCTCGTGCCGCTGACAGAAACGGACCTGGCGGATGCCGCCGCCTCGTTTCAGGCCGCCGCGGCGGACGCCATCGAAGACCGCGCCCGCAACGCCATGCGGGCCGTACGGGAGACCTCAGATGCGGACGGACCCATCCCCTTCGTGGTGGCCGGCGGCGTCGCCTCCAACAAGACGTTGAGGGCACGGCTCGAAGACCTCGCAACCGCTGAGGGCTTCATCCTCAATGCCCCGCCCCTGCCCCTTTGCACCGACAACGCAGCGATGATTGCCTGGGCGGGAATAGAACGGCTGGCCATCGGCTCGACGGACAGCCTCGACATCGGGCCAAAGCCGCGCTGGCCCCTCGCGGACCTCACCGCCTGAGCCAACCAAAAAAATGGGGCCGCATGAAACATGCGGCCCCAGTTGGAAACCCTTCACCGATACCAAGAATGGTGTGCCCGGGGATGTGAGCGCTCGGCCAAGGGAGGAAGAAGGGTGCGGGAAGGCCGGAACGCTACTCTTGAGAGGAGGAAGCGAGCACGCGCCGGCCTTGACCCGAATTCTGCTTAGAAGAGGTTTGCCGCTTCTGCGACAAGCGCCACCACATAGGCGGCCATCACAACCGAACCGACCACGACGGCGATCTTGGTGCCAAGCGGCGTCGGAAGAAGGTCAGGAAGCTGGTTATCGTGCTTGAAAGTTGTGCTCATTGGTCGTCTCCATCACACATGTTTCAGCGAAGAGGAACGTCGGGTGTCCGGATAAAATCGGCTGACGGGAGGCGTCAGACAATTATCCCGCGGGTCATCACCTCGGCGAGAAATGCAACCGCGTAAACGGCAACTGCCACACCTGGCAGATGACGGCTGATTGGACTTGCAAGTCTGAGTGATGCGTACCGCATGACATGCCCTCTTCCCTAGCTGGTGCCCCCGAAGCCCCTATGGCCAAGGATGCGAGCACCGCCGAACCCCGTCCGGCAAAGATGATATAGGATCATCCTAAATGGAAAACAATGAACGTTTTGCAAATTGTTCATTGTTTATAACGAGACCATCAAGCGGGATAAATACCTGAAATAAAAGGGATTTCCCTGGTCACGGCAGAGGTTCAATGTTGAACCACAGCGGACCGAACATGGCTGGATTGCAAAATTGCCGGTTTTTCAGCCGGTCTGCACTATGCCCATCAACGAGGCAGGGCTGGGCAACAAGCCCCCTGACCCTCAGGCGGTCTTCTTGTCCGCATCTTCAGCCGGCGGCCGTTCACCCCCGACAAACAGGGTCCGGTCCGGACACAGCCCGCCGAGAACCAGATCGAAGACACCTGAGAGCTCCCGCTCCAGGCTTTCAAGCGTGAGGCGTGACCACAGCTGCGGGTAGCTGAATTTCATGGTCGCCGATTGAATCATCTCGGCGGTGAAATTCACATCATTGGTGGCGAATTCGCCCAGCTCGCGGCCATTGGCGATAATCTCCATCATGATCGCCCGTTCCCGCTCCAGCATGGAGGTGGAGAATTCCGGCCGCTCCGCAGACACCGTCTGCGCCAGCTCGATGATCTTGGGATCTTTTTCCAGGTTCGTGTAGGTCATGCGCAGCTTGCCGAAGAGATAGTCCCGCATGGCCTGCGTGGCATTCTTGCCCGGCGCACGAATGGCCTTGGCAAGTTCTTCCATGGTCTCGACCGTGGCCCGGCGCGCAATTTCTTCGGCAAGATCAAGCTTGCCCTGAAAAAAGCGGTAGAGATTGCCCGGAGACATGTCACAGTCCCGCGCAATCTCGGCCATGGTGGTTTTGCCGTAGCCGTAATGAAGAAAACGCTCGCGCGCTGCCTCCAGAATACGTTCCCTGATGTCGTCTTTTTCTGTCATGACGTGCGAGTGTAAGGTCCGCGAATGAATAATCAACGAACCATTCAGTCAAAAGGAGCGATGCGCACCCCATGAGTGGCACCGCACCGGAAAGCAGCAGCATCGGGACACCCCGGCGGCCCATCACCAGCATCGGCATTGTCGGCGCCGGCGCGTGGGGCACCGCGCTGGCCTCCATCGCCGCACGTGCAGGCCGGAGCGTGACCCTATGGGCCTATGAGCCTGAAGTGGCGGACGCCATAAACTCGACCCACGAAAACAGCGTCTATCTGCCCGGCATCACGCTCGCGCCGGACATTCGCGCTACGTCCGACCAGTCCGTTGTCGCGGCCATGGACGCGATCCTGCTGGTCTGCCCTGCCCAGACGATGCGTGCCGTCACCGGCGCGCTGGCAGAGCATGTTTCCGCCGGAACGCCGGTTGCGATCTGCGCCAAGGGCATCGAACAGTCATCGGGAAAGCTGATGACCCAGGTGGTCGAAGAAACCGTCCCGCATGCGGTCCCCGCAGTCCTGTCCGGACCGTCCTTTGCAGCAGACGTTGCCAGTGGGCTGCCCACCGCGGTGACCCTCGCATGCGAGGATGATGATGTGGGTCAGGCGATGATTGACGCACTCGGCATCCTCACCTTCCGCCCCTATCTCGCCAATGACCTTATCGGTGCCGAGATCGGCGGATCGGTCAAGAACGTGCTTGCCATCGCCTGCGGCATTGTGGAGGGCAAGCAGCTTGGTGCATCGGCAGCGGCCGCGCTGACAGCCCGTGGCTTTGCCGAGCTGACCCGTCTCGGCGTAGCCCTTGGCGCCCGCGCCGAAACCCTTGGCGGTCTGTCGGGTCTTGGTGACCTGATTCTCACCTGCGGGTCACGACAAAGCCGCAATATGTCACTGGGCGCAGCCCTGGGTGAAGGCCGCTCACTTGAAGAAGTGATGGGCGAACGGGTGACGGTAGCTGAAGGTGTGGCGACCGCGCCTGCGGTGGTGGAACTGGCACACCGGCTGGATGTTGAAATGCCCATCTGCGAAGCCGTGGCGGCAGTCGTCACCGGCAGGTCCAATGTCGACGACGCCATCACAGCGCTGCTGTCGCGGCCGTTCAAACGCGAAAGCTAGGCACAAACCTCAGCTCTGATGGACGGCCACATTTAGGCTCTTGCGGGGCGCCATAGGGGCCCGACGATCAGCAGCAGCACGAGAACGTTCCACAACACGTTCGGCCACGCGCCCGATGCGTAAGACCCCGCGCTGTCCAGGAAGAACCAGGCAAGCGCTCCGGTAAGAACCGACTTGCGCACGCCCTCAGGCGCCAGGTCGTGCACCCACACCGACAGGCACCAGATCATCACCCCCCAGCCGAAGAGGAACCCGCCCAGCAGCGCCGACATGAAATGCATGGTCGGGCCTTCATAGGTCTGCTGGCCGTCCACCGGCCAGTCCAGCACATCCAAAGAGAACCGTGCGGCTTCCGAGTATTCCGGCATGGTTGCAAGGAAGGCGATGGGCCCGAAGGACGCAATCACGATTGCGGAAATCTTGAGCCAGAACTTGTGAAACTCCTGAGACATTCCCGTCCTCCTGTTTTAGACATGAGGAAATATGTAGCGACCGCTACATAATGTCCAGCCCGATGGTGTCAACGGGTCGCTTGCACGGTCGCAACAGCGTCCTTGCATCAAGGACACCGGTCCCGCATCTTGCCGCCCGACACGGCCACAAAGGACACGCCCATGCTTTATGCTCTCACCTGCATCGACAAACCCGACAGCGAAGACCTGCGTCTCGCCAACCGGGACGCCCACCTCGCCTATTGGGGTGAGACCGGCAAGGTAAAGCTCGGCGGCCCCTTCACCGATGATGCCGGCGCGCACATGGAAGGATCGTTCCTGGTGATTGACGTGGCAGACCGCGCGGAAGCCGAACACCTGCAGGCGGATGACCCCTACCAGACAGCCGGCCTGTTCGCCCGCGTCGACATCCGCGCCTGGAAATGGCTGCTCGGCAACTAGTCCCCCAGCACCACCCGTCATTACCTGAAACTTCATGAGGCAAAGCCGCGCAGATGGCTTGTCGGAACACCGGAGAGAACCTGATGGCCTACTGGCTTTTTAAATCCGAGCCCGGAACATGGTCCTGGGAAGACCAGGTCAAATGCGGCGACAAGGGCACCGAGTGGGACGGCGTGCGCAACTACATGGCCAACAACTTCATGAAAGACATGAAGATCGGCGACAAGGGCTTCTTCTACCACTCAGTGAATGAGAAGCAGGTCGTGGGCATTGTTGAGGTCATCGGCGAGCATGTGATGGACCCGACCGACGCCAAGGGTAAGTTCGGCATGGTGCAGCTCAAGGCCGTCACCGCCGTCCCGAACTTCGTGACACTTGCCGACATCAAGGGCGAACCGGCACTGGAAGACATGGTGCTGGTCAAGAACTCACGCCTGTCCGTGCAGCCCGTCACACCGGCTGAGTGGAAAAAGGTCTGCGCCATGGCCGGTCTCAAGAAGGCACCTAAATAGCCGGCCGCGTTCCCAGGTTTTCAAAGAACCGCAGCAGGTACCCATCCGGGTCTGCCACCGCGAATTGCCTGTTGCCACGTTCCTCGGTGCCCACGCGATACCATTTGTCCTCTGGCGGCAGATAAAGGGGCACACCTGCATCACGCAGCCGCGCAAGGATGGGCTCAATCTCCTGCACCTCGATCTGAAAATTGATACCTCGCCCAAACGGCTTCTCAAGCGGTGCGTCATCGACTGCGAACGTCCGCCCCCTGTCGGCCTGATCCAGCATCAGCTGCGCATCACCAAGCACAAGGAAGCCGAAGCCTTCGTCCGGACGCTCATACTGCCGCTTAAACCCCAATACGTCACAATAGAATGTAATACTATTCGTGTAGCTGCTGACGGTCAGCTCAGGCACAAGCTGGCTCATGGGTCTGCTTTCTTCGCTATTCATGGACAGGCGCACTACAGTCAACATGCCGCATCCAAATAGCAAACCGGGAAGGAGACCTATGTCATGACCAACTCTGACATTGTCGCCAAGTTTTTTGAACTTCAGTACGCAGGCGATTTTGACACAGCCTTCGGTTCATATGCGGACCCGGACCGGTTCAGCTGGATTGTCGGCAGTGCAAACAACCCGGAGCTCACCACCTCCATCCCTTGGGCGGGCCGGGAACTGCGCGGCAAGGATGGTTACATCGAACTCACCGGTTTGCTGTTCGGAGAATTCGACGTGATCGAGTTTACCCCGGCACATTTCACCGATGGAGGCGACAGGGTTATTGTCGAAGGACATTTCAAATTCCAGCACAAGGCCACAGGAAAGATCGCTGACAGCGACTGGGTCGGCCGGTTCGACATGGAAGACGGAAAGATCATAGGCGGCCAGTTCTTCGAGAACACTCATGCCGTTGCCGCCGCCCGCATTGCTGACTGAACCCGCGAGCATCATGACAACAACAGTCAAGTCTCCTGCCCTCCCTCTCCACGGCGGCTGCCAGTGCGGCGCGGTGCGCTACACGATCTCAGGCCCGCCGGTCGTCTTCTATCTGTGCCACTGCACCGAGTGCCAGAAGCAGACGTCCAGCGCCTTCGGCGAAAGCCTGCGGGTGAACCTCGCGGACTTCACCATCGACGGCCCGACAAAGGTCTTTCTGCGGCCCATAGCAAAAGGCGGCCATCAGACCTGCACCTTCTGTGACATCTGCGGCACCCGCCTGACCCATCAGCGCCCGGGCTACGGTGACAAGCTCAACGTCAAGGCCGGCACGCTGGACGACGCCAGATGGCTGGTCCCTGCCGGACACATCTGGACGTCATCCAAACAGGCGCACATGACCATCCGCGACGATGAACTGTCCTACCCGCACCAACCCGAGAGTGACGACGCTCTTGAAGCGAAATGGCAGTCGATGACGCCTGACTGGTATCCAGCCTCATGACCACTGAGGACTGGCAGCGTCGGCCCGGGGCCCCCCGGCACGGAACCCAGCTGTGCCCGCTGAACGAAATTCGCGAGCCCGGCGCCCGTGGCTTTCTGTTCGGCGAGGGCAAGGAGCGGTTCGACATGTTTGTCGTGCGCCGGGGTGCGGATGTCTTCGCCTATGTGAAGGAATGTCCCCACGCCTTCACGCCACTGGAAACATGGCCGGACAAATTTCTCACCCTCGCGGAAGACGAGATCGTCTGCTCCACCCACGGCGCGCTCTTCAACATGGATGACGGCCTGTGCACCTCCGGCCCCTGTACAGGCAAGGCGCTGATCCCCATTCCCGTCACCGTCGAAAATGGTATGATCACCATCATCCAATAAGGCGATAACAGGGCCGACAAAGGGGCCAAGGGGGACATATTTCATGGATATTCTTGCCAATCTGAACTGGCTGGCGGTGCTGACCGCCGCCGTCGCGGGCTTTGCCACCGGCGCTGTCTGGTACGGCGTTTTTGCCAAGCCGTGGATGGCCGCCGCAGGCCTCACCGACGATGACATCACCCAGGAAGCCTCCACGTACATTCTTGCCGGCATCCTGCAGGTCGTCATGGCCATCACGCTTGCCATCGTCATTTCCCAGACGGGCATATCGTCCTGGCTCGGCGGCGCCATCCTCGGCTTTGGCATCGGCATCGGGCTGGTGACGGCCAACAAGGCGCTGAATGCAGCGTTCCAGGGCACCAGCCGCAACCTTGTCATCATCGACGGGCTGCACGCCGCTGTTGCCTTCGCCTTCATGGGCGCGATCCTAGGTGGCTGGCAGTAGTGACCCGCTGACTTGACCGGGATCAACGCAGTCTGACCATGGACAGGGCATTGTCCGGCCATGGCAGACAGCAAAATCCTTGTCATCTACTACTCGCGCACCGGCAGAACCCGCCGCCTTGCCCAGAGGCTGGCGGAGCTGCTCCAGGCCGACATTGAAGAGATGGACTGCCCGCGCTACCGGCTTGGTTTCTTCGGCTGGTGGCGCTACCTGCGCGCGGGCTTCGACAGCGTCAAAGGCAATCTGCCGCCTGCCGCCACGCTCAAGAGAAACCCGGCCGACTATGATCTCGTCCTTCTGGGCACCCCCATCTGGACGAGCTACCCGTCACTCCCCCTGCGGGCCTATCTCGAGAGCAAGCCGGACATGCCGCGCAGCATCGCAGCTTTCCTCACCTATAGCGGTCAATCAGAGCCAGACAAGGCGTTCGACATGATGGCGGAGATGCTGGGCAAGCCGATTGACCATTGCCTCGCCATCCAAGAAGAGAAAGGCGAATTGCCCGACATGGAAGCCAAGGCCGCACACTTCGCTAAAGAGTTGCAGAACGTCAGCTAGACGCAAATGTCTTGAAGCTGTCCTTCAACCCCGTGACCGACAGCGCGACCAGCTTGCCGCCATCTTCCGGATTGGCCAGTGTCGGATCGGAGCCCATGCGTCCGTCAGGAAATCTGTTGCGATAGTCCTCCGCATCCGTGAACCGCCCATTGGGGGCCACCTTGGGGCTCACCTCGGCGGTCTTGATTGAGTCCGGATAGGCCCACTGCGTCACCGCAACTTCGGAAGGAGTCGCGTGGCTCCCGTGCCCCTTGCCATAAGTCTTCATGCACATGTCCATCACCGGTTTGTAGTCCCACCAGTTGTCGAGCTTGCATTTGACCGGGCCACGATTGGACGCTTCACCAGCAAGCGAGCGGTCCGCGTAGATCTCGGAGAACGCCGCATTGATGGTGGCGATGTTGCCGCCATGGCCGTTGAAGAACAGCACCCGCTCAAACCCGTGCACCGCCAATGACGACACCCAGTCATGAATGGCGGCAATCATCGTCGAGGGCCTGAGCGTCATCGACCCGGCAAAGCCCAGATGGTGCTGCGCGCAGCCCACATTGAAAGTCGGCCCGACGAGAATGTCCGCGTCTTTCTGCGCCTCGTGCGAGATGATCTCCGGACACAGCGCATCCGTGCCGATCAGTCCTGTCGGCCCGTGCTGCTCGGTGGAGCCGATGGGAATGACGATCGCTTTTGACCGGGTCAGGTAGTCATCGACTTCCTGCCAGGTGGAATGGTGCAGCAACATGTGGCCTAGCCCTTTATGAGATATTCGAATTCGATTTCGTCGCGGATGGGAATGCCCTTCTCACCGGTCAGCGGGATTGTCGGCTTCAGCTTGCGCGCTTCTTCAATGGCGTTGATCCCCACACGCG
>JANQMQ010000254.1 GCA_028279995.1 Candidatus Phaeomarinibacter sp.
TTCCTCGCCGTCTTTGCCCTGTTCCTCGTCTTTGACGACATGACCCAGTACTGGTGGCACCGGCTGTCGCACACGATTCCGGCGCTCTACAAGCTGCACCGCCCGCACCACAACGCGCCCTACATGTCGATCCGCATCGTCTACCGCAACAACCTGTTCTACTACCTGTTGATGCCCGGCCTGTGGCTCTCGGGCGCGCTCATCTTCCTGGGCGGCGGATGGGTCTATGCGGTCTATATCGTCATCAAGATGACGGTCATCTACGGCGCACATTCGGATGTGCGCTGGGACGCGCCGCTTTACAGGATCAAGTGGCTGTCCCCGGTCATGTGGATTGTCGAGCGCACCATCTCCACACCTGCTACCCACAGCGCCCATCACGGTAAATACGCCGCAGATGGCATCACCAACTACAAGGGAAACTTCGGCAATCTGCTGTTCTTCTGGGACGTGCTGTTCGGTACCGCCAAGATCACCCGTCAGTATCCGGAGGAAGTCGGTGTGGAGAACCTGCCTGACACCAGCATCGGCGAGCAGCTGCTGTGGCCGCTGGTCAGCACGACGCCATCTCCTGTTCCTATGACACACGCACCTGCAACAACGGTGGAGAACTAAGCCATGCGCACCTTACGCCAACGCCTCATCGGCCATGCCACCCGCCTGCTGCTTGCCAGCATCCTCGCTGTCCCCGCGGCCCACGCCGCACCTTCCGCTCCCCTGACCCAGGAACAGGCAGAAGCGATCTTCGACTATGCCTATCCGCTGGTCGTTATGAAGAAGAGCCAGGACGTGATGTTCACGGTGCCATTCCGCGAGCGCTCGGTACCCAACCATTTCATTCACTTCAAGCGGCTGGCGCAGCCCCAGAACCGCGCCGTGGTGCTGGGCAACCGCAACACGCTCTACAGCGTCGGATGGGTTGATCTCAGCAAGGGGCCGGTGGTGTTTGAAATCCCCGACATGGGCGACCGCTACTACGTCATGCCGCTGATCGATGCGTGGACGAACACGTTCAAGAGCATCGGCTCCCGTACTACCGGGCAGAACGCGCAGAAGTATTTTCTGGTGAATTCAGCGTGGCAGGGCGACGTGCCGGAGGGGCATGAGAAAGTCATCAGCCCCACCAACATGGTGTGGATCACAGGGCGGATTCAGGCGGACTCACCGCAGGATGCCGCCGACGCCGGCAAGCTGCAGGATCAGTATGTCCTGATGACCCACGCGCAGGCGCTTGGTGGGGACGATCCATTTGCCGACTACGTGCCTGCCTACGAAGCCGTCAACGTCGGCAAGCCCATTCCCTACTCGCTCAGGATGCCGGCGGATGCTTACTTCAATGCGTTTCTGGATGTGTGGGCGGACAATGCGTCGCCGGAAGCGGATGCCGACATGGTGGCCCTGCTTGCCTCCATCGGCATGACACCAGACGCGAACGTCGCTTTCGCGGACCTCGATGGGACGGTGCGCAACGCCCTGGCAAAGGGCGCGGCGGCGAAGCAGGCGGCCTATGTCAAAGCATTCTATGAGGGCACCAAGCAGGACGCGTCCTGGATCTTCAATGTCGAGCGCATGGGCACCTGGGGCACCGACTATAGCCGCCGCGCCTACTGGGCGATGTGGGGACTGGGCGCCAATCTGGTCGAGGACGCGGTCTATGCAGTGTCCCAGCTGGACGCAGACCTTGAGCCACTGAACGGCGCCAACACCTACCGCCTTCATTTCGAGGCTGATGACCTTCCGCCGACCTCAGCGTTCTGGTCCGTCACCCTCTACGACGAGGAAGGATATCTGGAGGTCAATGATTACAGGCGTTATTCCCTCGGCAGCCAGCACCAGCCTGTCACCAATGACGACGGCAGCGTCGACATCATCCTCACCCGTACGGCCCCTGAAGACGGTAGCAACTGGATTCCGACGCCTGCCGGCAACTTCAAGACCCTGCTGCGGATCTATTGG
>JANQMQ010000262.1 GCA_028279995.1 Candidatus Phaeomarinibacter sp.
CGACGATTGCGTTGATTGCACCGCCTTCCTTGGCACCACGACTGTCATGGGCGGTGCCGGCCAGAATGCCGCCGGAACCAGAGTTGGATCGGCTGATGTTCGGCGGGGCAAAGTAGTCGGCCAGCCCGTCTTTCTGCTCCGGCGTGGTCATGGAGATGAGCCACATGAGCAGGAAGAAGGCCATCATGGCGGTCACGAAGTCAGCATAGGCGATCTTCCACGCGCCACCGTGGTGGCCGTGTGCGGCTTTCTTGACCCGCTTGATAATGATCGGCTGTTCGTTGCTGGCCATGGATACGCGTCTGTCCTTCTGGGTCGCGGTTTATGGTTGGCTTAGACCGGCTGCAGGGAGCCCGTACGTTCTTCGAGCTCTGCGAAAGTCGGACGGGTGTCGCTCAGCAGTGCCTTGCGGCCGAACTCGACGGACACCGCCGGCGGATAGCCGGATAGGTGAGCGAGAAGAGCTGCCTTGATCGCCTGGAAGTATTTGGCTTCTGCGTCATAGGTGAGCTTCAGGGATGACGTCATTGGTGCGAAGAACCCGTAGGCCACGAACACGCCGAGGAAGGTACCCACCAGGGCACCACCAATGAGCTTACCAAGAACCTCAGGCGGCTCGTTGATTGAGCCCATGGTTTTGATCACACCCAGCACGGCGGCCACGATGCCTAGCGCCGGCGTACCGTCTGCGACTGCCTGCATGGCGTCCACCAGCTGATGACGCTCTTCGTGATGGGTTTCTAGCTCTTCATCAATAAGGGTTTCCAGCTCGTGTGGGTTTTCCGTACCCAGCGTAATCAGGCGGATATAGTCGCAAATGAACTCAACCGCATGATGGTTGGCGGCAACGGTCGGGAACTGATTGAAGATGTCGGACTCATGCGGATTTTCCACATGGGCTTCGAGCGCCAGGTTGCCTTTGGCCTTGGCGAGCTTGAAGAACTGAAAGAGACAGCTGAGCAGTTCCAGATAGGTTTCCTTGTTGTAGGGCGAGCCCTTCATCAAGGAACCCATGGCGCCGGGCATCTGCTTCAGCACCGGGCCCGGATTGGCGATAATGAAGGCGCCCATGGCCGCGCCGAGAATGATCACGCCTTCAAAGGGCTGCCACAGCACGTAGAGCTTGCCGCCCATGGCTGCGTAGCCGCCAAGCACGCACACAAACACTGTAATAACGCCGATAATAAGCTTCATCGCGCCGACGGTCCCAACCGAGTAACTTGTGTCCCCGCACCCCGCGTGCTGGGACTTTTGCAGTCATAATCTGAAGGGAAGTGTCCCCAAATCGCGTTAACACGCGGTTGAGGTTGATGAGCGTGGTTAATGCTTTGCTAATGCGGCCTGTTGCCTGTAACCAACGCCTCGCCTAGAACGGCATAAATGCTGACATTTCCGCCAACCGCTCCTCCGCAGGCAATTCCTTTATGACCGATAATTCTCGAGATTTCCGTAACGCCCTTGGGTGTTTTGCGACCGGTGTCACCGTGGTGACGACGCGCAAGGCGGATGGGACACCGGTTGGGATCACGGCCAATTCCTTCTCTTCGGTCTCGCTGGACCCGCCGCTGGTCCTGTGGTGCATCGACAAGTCATCGGACACGCTGGCGGATTTCGAAGCCGCTGATCAGTTCGCCATTAATGTTCTGAGTGCAGAAGATATGAACATCAGCAATGAAATGGCGAAGCCGGGGCGGCATTCGATGGAAGATCATGTCAGTGGCACCGGCAGCGCGACCGGCCTTCCTGTCGTCGAGACTGCGCTTGCAACGTTCGAATGCAACGTGGAGCATCGCCACGAAGGTGGCGATCACGTGATCATGGTCGGACGGGTCGTCGGCTTCACGTCGACGACAGAAGGGGACCCGCTTCTCTACTTCCGCAGCAAATACGCCACGGCTGCGAAATAGGCCTCGGGCTATCCGCCGGTCTCTTCTTTCAGCCGCTTTAGGTTATCCCGCATCGCCGTGAGCACTTTGACCGCGTGGGCGTAGTCCTGCTTGGAGATGCCCTCGATGGCGCGGGAATGGATCATGGTAAAAACACCCTGACCCAGAAACTTCACCGAATGAAAATACGGCGTCAGCCAGATCTGCTTCGACCTGCGGTCCGTGGGATGCGGCCGCCGTTCGACGAGGCCTTGCTGCACAAGCTCGTCTACATGCGCCCCAACCGAAACCTTGTGCATTGCCATTTCTTCGGCGAGTTCGGTCTGGGTGCGTCCATCCTGTTCCATGAGGAGAGCGACCACTGCTGACTGCCCGCGACTCATGGGCATGCGCCGGTCGTATTCACCAGAAAGAAGCCGTCCGAATTCCTGCAGAAGTCCTGAGAATTCCAGGGCTTCTTCTATCTCTTTGGCGTCTGGCCGTGGCCCGGCAATAGGGATGGCAGCTGTGGTGTCGTTGTCGCTCATGGAACCAGTATAGCGCTATCCGGCGATACTTGGAAAATTGCGTAGGACTACTGCTCAGTCAGGGACACTTCCTCTTTGGGACGCAGCACCAGCGTTGCGATGGCACCGGCTTCGATTTCGCCGCGATCAGTGGTCATCCTGATATGTCCGCCATCGGCCCAAAGGGTGGCGAAGGTGTCGTAAAAGTCTGACGCCGGATTGCCGGACTGGCCCGTCGAGATGATGTAGACGGAGTTGTTCATGTCATCAAAGTCGAACACCGCCCGATAGCCCGCCGCATGAACATTGGCGAAGGGGCGGGAGCCGGAGCCGGTCTGGCCACGATTGACCGTATACGGACCACCAGCGCTCGGCCGTTCGATGTTGAAGATGTTGCGGATGCCGGGAATGAAGCCCATGGGCAGGTGGTTGTTCACCACGGGATGAGCCTTGCCCCAGCTCCACTTGCTCATATCATCCCCATACAGATCATTGAGTTGTGCAAGTCCTGCCGCAAGCGCCGTGCGTACCACATCCGTGCAATGCTCGGTTTCGGGCGTTGTGGTGTTGTCGCACCATCTGGCAGCTGCTTCGTCACCGGAGAGTGCATTCATCAAGAAGCCCTCGCGCCGCCGACCAACACTGTCTGTCAGCTCTCCCAGCTCATCCGCATAGAGCTTCGTGTGCAGCTGCTTGAGCGCCGCATGAAAGATGAGTGGCTGGGTCAGGTCCTTCTCCATGGTGGCGTCCCAGTCGCGCAGGAGCGCCTGAGCTTCTGCCATCTGATCCGTCTCCGGCTCCACGGCTGTGAAATAGGGCACGAGTTGTTCCGCCAGCAGCGACTTGTTGTCTGCCAGCATCCGCTCGAATGTCGCGACGTCATGCAGGCGGGTTTCCTCGAGCATGTCTTCAATGCGGTTCGCGCGGTAGGGCCCGTCCCAGCTTGAAGAAATGTAGTAGGGGAAATCGTCTGCAATGATCTTGTTGTTCGCCGTTGCCACATAGCCGTGGGAGGGGTTGATGACCCTTGGCAGGCCTTCGTGCGGGATCATGCCCTGCCAGTCATTGGCCGGGTTGGCGCCGGTGGCGGGCAGCAACCCGCCGGTCTCGTGATCCTCGCCGCGAATGGGGACAGCGGCCGGCGCAATCATGCCGATGTTGCCGTCCACATCAGCGACCACCATGCTCTGCATGGGAGAGACCTGCAGGCGGGTTGCTTCATCGAACTCGGCGACTGTTCTGGCCTTGGTGTAGCGGAAGCCGGCCTCAATCGTCGTGTCTTCGCTGGTCAGGGCCGTCCATTTGAGGGCGACCACCTGACCATCTGCCACGACATCTTCAAAAGTGTCGGCAATGGCGTCGAGAACCGGGCCGTTGCGTGTCTCGCGGACGGTGAAGGTCTCGTCTGACCCGAGGCGAACGACGATTTCTTCCTCGCGCGTCTCGAAGTCGGCCCAGTCCTCCGGTGCCCGGTACTGTTCCGGATTATCCGGGTTTACTTCCTCGATGGCGATGTCCTGAGTGTCCGGCCCCGTATTGGTGAAGCCCCAGCCGATATGGTTGTTGCGGCCCAGAACTACCGATGGAATGCCGGGGATTGTGGCGCCGATCACATTGCTCTCACCGACGCTGAGATGAGCGGCGTACCAGATGGACGGGGCCAGCATGCCCAGATGTGGGTCATTGGCCAGCAGCGGCTTCTGGCTCTTGGTCCACTTGCCGTCGACCACCCAGTTGTTGGAGGCACCGGGCGGACCCGTGTCCGGGATGGCCGCCATAATCCGCTCCAGCCCCAGCGTCTGGTAGAGCGATGCCAGATCACGGACGGCAGGTTTGCTGTCTGCTGAGTAGGGGGGATCAAACGTCTTGAGGTCATCGTCATCCAGCACCTCCATCAGGCGGGTGCGGAGAACTTCGGAAAAAGCGTTGCCGGAGAGGCCGGCTGCCAGAAGCTTCACCATGCCCACCGAGTCGGCCGGTCTCCAGGGCTCAGGCGTGTGCATCAGCAGCTGGAATTCCGGCGGTAGAGGCAGGGTCGATTCGCTGAGATAGGCATTCACGCCTGCGGCATATCCATCCAGCACCACGCGCAGCTCGGGCGACAGAGCGTTAAGGGAGCGCTCCGAGTGCCCGTAAAAGTCCAGCGTGCGGATGACCTTGTCGGCGGACAGAGCTGCTGAGCCGAACACTTCGGAGAGGCGCCCCTGAACAACCCGGCGGAACAGTTCCATCTGCCACAGCCGGTCTTGTGCGTGGGAAAAGCCTAAGGCAAAGGCCGCATCCGCGTCGGTTTGCGCATAGATATGCGGAATGGCGTGCTCGTCACGGATGACTTCAACAGACGCGGAGATGCCCGGAAGGCTCCAGTCTCCGGCGTAATCCGGCACAGCGCGCTCGGCCAGGCCGATCAGTTGAAGTGTCAGCAGACCCAGCAGGACCGCCAGTCCGGCGACAACAATGCCCGCCCAGCGCAGAATTTTGATGATCACAGCCTGTTATCTCCCCAAGCCCGCAGTGCCCAAACCTGTTTGATTTGTTCCGGTCTACGTATTCCGGTTGCCAGCGGTTTCATGTTTAGTGCGCCCAACACATAAGAGCGATCTTCAGGAGATACCATATGGCGCGCGTCGCGTTTATCGGACTTGGGGTGATGGGCTATCCCATGGCGGGCCATCTGGCCGAAGCGGGTCACGAGGTCACGGTCTACAACCGCACGACCATCAAGGCAAAGCAGTGGCGGGAGGCCTACAAGGGTTCTCATGGCGGCTCGGGTGCGTGGACGCCGGCCAAGGCGGCGGCGGATGCGGAAGTGGTTTTTACATGCGT
>JANQMQ010000034.1 GCA_028279995.1 Candidatus Phaeomarinibacter sp.
ACAGCTGGAACTGGCCTATGCCGGTGCTGCCTCAACCTATGGCGAGGTTGCCCGCGGCGATTTCAATAATGACGGGGACATGGACATTCTTGTCTATGCCCGGCACGAGGCCGTCAACGGGTCACTGCGTTGGTATGAGTTATTTGCGCTGTCATATCCCGAGCAGTCGTTGACCTTCGAGCGTTTCAAGCCCAACGGCCTCGAGGCGCTGGATCTCAAGCCCTGATCAAACCGATCGCGGATCGATATTGTCGATCAGGCGTGTTGTGCCCAGATGCGCAGCTGCCAATAGCCGAAGTGGTGCGCCGGCCTCAATTTCATTGGTTGTTACCGGCTTGAGACTGTCGGCATGGCGCAGGGCGACGTAATCCACCTTGTCAAAACCGGCACTTATCAGGGCTTCGGTCGCGAAGGTTTCTGCCTTCTCTCCGTCCGGGCTTGAGACCGCCTGCCTGCCGGTGTCATCGAGGATGCGTTTCAGGGCAGGGGCAATAGCGCGATGCTCCGCCGACAGATAGGCATTGCGTGATGACATCGCCAGCCCATCGGCCTCGCGTATCGTCGGTCCGCCGACCACTTGCACAGGGATGTCCAGGTCGCGCACAAGGCGGCGAATGACCTGCAGCTGCTGGTAGTCTTTCTCTCCGAAAACGGCCACGTCAGGCAGGACCTGCAGCAGGAGTTTTGTAACAACGGTGGCAACGCCGCCAAAGAAATGAGGCCGGTAGCCGGTCTCCAGTCCTTCAGACGGCCCATCGACCGAGACGGATGTGGCAAACCCGTCCGGATACATCTGTTCTGGCCCGGGTGCCCATAAAAGAGATGCGCCACGGTCTTCGAGTTTAGCCCGGTCACCTTCCTCGTCGCGGGGATATCGATCCAGGTCTTCACCGGGGGCAAACTGAGTCGGATTCACAAACAGACTGACAGCCACGTCGTCTGAGTGCTGGCCTGCGATGTCCACGAGGGTCAGGTGGCCTTCGTGCAAGGCGCCCATGGTCGGGACCAGACCGATGCGTTTGCCTGCAGCTCGTCGGCGGGAAACAGATTCGCGCAAAGTGCTCAAAGATCTTACTGTCTCAATCATTCTCAATCATCCGGGTACGGAGTGCCTGATTTGGCGTCGGTATGTTCACCACAATGCCGCATAATTTGGCACGGCATTCGCAGGTTTCAGACGGTAAAAAGCAGGAAAATGGCTGTTTTCCAAGCCATGCAATTCACGGGTGTGAAGAATGTGTGCCAAAGCGGGATTTCGCGTTGCTTGCGTGTTGACTTGTGGGCCCTCGCGCTACCAATATCTGCGCATTGTTGGGGGTGAGTAGCGTGCATTCGGGGAAAGTTGTAAGCGTGCGTTCGCGCACGAGGGGAAGCCGGTCGGGCGCGGAGGATCGCGTGGGCCATGTCATCGTTCTTGGTAATGAGAAAGGCGGCTCGGGTAAGTCCACGAGCGCAATGCATCTTATTGCCGGATTGATGAAGGCCGGATTCAAGGTCGGTTGTATCGACCTGGATAGCCGCCAGCGGTCGCTTTCCCGCTACCTTGAAAATCGTCGGCAATTGTGTGATCGGACCGGGCTGCGCCTCAGCTTCCCGCGCCATGAGGTCATTGACCCGTCGACGCTGGACAGCCGCGAGGAAGCCCAGCGCGAGGAAGAGGCTGCGTTCGAGCAGGCACTCTTTGAGCTGCGGGCCACCTGCGACTTTGTGGTTGTGGATTGTCCGGGGTCGGACGTGTTTCTGTCGCGTGTAGGACATCGTTCCGCGGATACACTCATCACGCCAATGAACGACTCGTTCGTCGACTTTGATCTGCTTGGGAAAGTTGACCCGGATACCAACGAGGTGAAGGGGCCATCCATCTACAGTGAGATGGTTTGGGAAGCCCGCAAGCGGAAGGCCATGGTCGAAGGCAAGTCAATTGACTGGGTCGTCATGCGGAACCGACTGTCTCACCTTGATGCCAAGAACAAGCGTCGGGTGCATCAGGTGGTGACCAATCTTGCCGGTCGCATCGGCTTCCGGCTGGCGCCTGGATTTGGCGAGCGGGTTATTTTCCGCGAGATGTTTCCCATGGGACTGACGCTGCTCGACATCATTGACGATACGGCAGGCGTGACGCTTTCCATGTCGCATCTTGCCGCCCGGCAAGAAGTGCGGGACCTCCTCACGTCTTTGAGGCTGCCGGGTCTTGATGTGGGCAATGATAGTGATCCGCAGGACCCTCAGACTGCAGAAGCAGTCTAGAGGGCGCTAACCAGCCGGATTCCACCATTTTGATCGTGGATGATGCCGTCCTCCCGGGGTTGGCAATTCCGCCCGTGCGGCCCATCTTTGGATGTATGAAAACAGTTTTCATATGGTCCCATGGCTGACAATCGAAAATCACTCGACCGGTCAGCGCGCACAGGCGTCTCCACGTCCAGCGTGGAAGCGTTCCTGCAGAAGGTAGCGACCACACCGCTCCCTGTTCATGGCAATCGCCGTGGTCGGCTTTTGTTTGTGATGGACGCGACAATGAGCCGGCAGCCGACCTGGGACCGAGCCATCGCACTCCAGGCGCAGATGTTTGACGTCACTGCCGATATGGGTGGACTCGATGTCCAGTTGGCATATTTCCGCGGCCTCAACGAATTCAGGGCGTCAGGATGGGTCAGTGACCCCAAGGCACTCGGCAGCGCCATGTCCGGCGTTCAGGTACGTGGGGGACACACCCAGATTTGCCGGGCCTTGCGGCATACGCTTGCAGAGGTCCGCAAGGCTCCGGTTGAAGCGCTCGTCTATGTGGGAGACTGCATGGAGGAAGCGGCGGATGACGTATGTGCTGCTGCCGGCGAGTTGGGGCTGCTGGGCACCCGCGCTTTCATGTTCCAGGAGGGGTATGATCGCGAAGCGGAAATCACGTTCAGGGAAGTTGCCCGCCTGACAGGTGGAGCGTTCGCCCGTTTTGAACCGGGCGCAGCGGACGAGCTTCGTGATCTTTTGCGCGCGGTAGCCGTCTATGCAAGCGGTGGCCGCAAGGCCTTGAACGGGCATGCAGCAGGGGCCTCAAGTACCATTAAAAAACTAACCCATCAGGTTCGCTGATGCGGCGTATTGGAGAGTGGAGCTAGTGGGCTTCTTTGCACTGTTCATCTGTCTTCTGGGCGCTGCCATTCTTTTGGTCTACGCGGCCGGGTCCATGCCGCCGTCGTCTCTGGCAAAGATCGTCAGGTATGTCGGCAGCGGAATCCTAGGGCTGGTGGCTCTGTTTTTGCTGGTGACCGGCCGCCTTGGATTCGCAATCCCAACGGGGCTTGCGGCCCTCGCTTTGTTTCGAGGCAATCTTGGTGGACTTGCGTCTTTTGCCCGGCACATCCCGGGCGTAGGACAGCCAAGCAGCGGACAGACGTCTGACATCGAGACTGCTTGGCTGGAGATGTGGCTGAACCATGACAGCGGCCAGATGGGGGGGCGTGTTCGGCAGGGGCGTTTCTCAGGGGCTGACCTTCAGCACCTCACGCTTGATGATCTGTTACAGCTGCGTAGCGAGTTGGTCACGGATGAGGAGTCCTTGCGCCTGTTGGACAGCTATCTTGAGCGTGTTCATGGCGCCGACTTCGCTCGCGATCAATCAGGTGAGAACACTGAGGGCGCCGGGCAGGGGAGCGCAGGTAGGCCGGAGGCATCCGGTATGACCCGCGAGGAAGCGCTCGAAGTACTCGGCCTCTCACCGGGCGCCTCTGTCGAGGATATCAAGCAGGCTCACCGGGATCTGATGCAGAAGGTGCATCCTGACAGAGGTGGGTCATCTTACCTTGCTGCAAAGCTCAATCAGGCAAAAGATCTCTTGTTGGCGGCCGCGAAGGCCTGACCGGTAGGTCCGCTAGTTGGCCGACGGTGCGTACCAGTCATCCGGCGGCACGGTGATGCAGCTGATGCCTTCACGGATGAGTGTGGTGCAGGCATTGCGTGCCTGGTCTTCCCCTGAGAAGCCTGTGAAACGTGAGCGGAACAGTGTGCGTGACGCTGTTTTGACCGGCACTGTTGCTGGACCTTTGCCCTTGAGGACCCCGGGGGCACGGGACATGGCTGCCTCGATACGGCGACCGGCTTCTTCGGCATCCGAGTAAGCACCGATCTGGATGCGCCATGCATTACCGAGCGGTGCGGCAACATAGGGTTGCTGGAGCGTCGGGTTGGTGTTCGCCGGAGGGGAATAGTCACCGGCACCAAGGGTGCCGGTCAGACCCGGTGCGCTCTCGCGGGCATTGGCGGGCGAAACAAGCCATGCGGTGACATCTTCAAAGACCTTGGCATTGCCCGGGTGG
>JANQMQ010000317.1 GCA_028279995.1 Candidatus Phaeomarinibacter sp.
CTGATCCGGCATGCACGAAAAGATGTTTCCGGGCTGCGTCCTGAGGGTCCAGCCCAAGATTGCTCACGAGCGCCGTCCACGACGTCAGTCCGACATAGGGAATGGCTGCCAGGTCGGCAGACGGAATGCCATCCGGTGCATGTGCCAGATTGGTTTCGGCAATTGCAGAAAACTCGGCATGCGCTCCGACATCGCGGATACCCGTGATACCCACCACCCGGTCACCGGGCTTGAACTTCGTGGCCTTGGGGCCAGTCTCGACGACTTCCCCGACAACATCCCGCCCGGCAACAAAAGGAAACTCGTTGCGAGCTGCCAGCCGTCGCAGAGAGGCGCCATATCCCTGCGTCATACGCAGATCAATCGGATTGAGGGATGAGGCATGTATGCGGACGAGTAACTGTCCCTTTTTCGGCTTCGGGATTGGAAGCTCGCCGAGCCTCAGGACGTCACCTGGTTTTCCATAGCCGTCGGCAAGCCACGCCTTCATCTGCGTCATTTCAGGAACTCTTTTGCATGTATGTCGAAAATCGGTTTCGCGGCAATGCGTGCAGGGACAAGCCCCATCAGCAGGTCGCGCAGGCCGGCTGCCAGAGCATTCTTCATCCCGAAGACACGGCACCCCTGATACGACTTGGCGTTGACAACCTTCACGCGCGGCAGGCGGATCTTTTCGAATTTGCGAAAAGCTTGAGTGTGGTCGTTGCTTGTCTTCAGGGACTGGGCAAGAACCAGTGCACTTTCGATTGCCATGGCCGCCCCCAGCCCTGTGTACTGGAAGCACGGGTGGGCGGCATCGCCGATGAGCACTATGCGACCCTTCGACCATCCGGTGGACAAAGGTCGATCCTTTGGAAAATAGAGCCGGACATTCGCCGGATCGATCACATTCAGAATGCCATCCACGCGCCGGTCGATCCCGGTAAAGGTGGTTCTGGCGTAGTCAATGAGAGCGTCGGCTTCCAGAGTGTCCTCTACCTCGGACTCAGTGACATTGAAGAAGACATTGAAGTCACGGTCGGTGTTCTTGCCGAAGCCGACGCTGCCGCGGGTGGTGATGATCTCGGTAAAGACATTGTCCCGACCGAAGTCCAGGACACCTTCGGCATCGGCTGCCGGAATGAGCGCCTGAACGCTGAGCTTGCCGTCCTTGCGTTCGCCGGTCTTGCCCATGACCATCTCGCGCAAGCTGGAATAATAGCCATTGGCCCCGACGACCAGGTCGGCCTCTTCCGATTCCATACCCGCAAGTTTCAGCGAAACGCGGTTCCTGCCTTCGGATAGTGAGACAAGCTCGGTGCCATAGCGCAGCCAGTCATTTGGAACGGCCGATCGCAACACAGACAGCATCAGCTGGCGCGTTGTCGTGATGGGAGAAAAACCCGAGCACCGCCGGATGGCATCACCATCCAGATAGCCCAGCTGCTTGCCCTTTTCGTTCTGCAGTCGGGCACCCGACCAGCGCCAGCTGCGCTCCAGAAGCTGATCCTGCAGGCCGAGATACGCGAAAGCCCGAACCACATTGGCACCAAGATTGATGGGCGCCAGATGTTCCAGTTCCTGGGGTGCCTGCGCCTTCTCCAGCACGGCGACATTCACGAAGCCATGCATGTGCAGTGCGGCCGCACAGGCGAGACCGCCGGCACCAGCGCCCACAATCACGATGCGGCTGTTGGGATCGATAGTTCGCTTCGGCATTGCTTCTTAATCTCCTTGGTTCTCGAGCACGTGCCCCAACACCAGTCCGTGCACCTCGTCCGGGTCCTCCAGCAGGGGCATGTGCCCGATCCCATCCAGCACGGTCAGGTCCGGGGATCCCTCGATCCATTCGAGGAGTTTCGTTGAGCTGCTCACTGGTATGAGAGCGTCTTCCCGGCCCCATATGATCTGCGTGGGAGTTGTCGAGGCGGACAGCTGAGAGAACTGCTCCATCATATTGTTCGCACCGAAGTTCCGGATCGTTGACAGGACTGCTGCTCGATATCCTTCGACCTTTTCAGCTTCAGCGAACTGACTGTGGAGCGCGCTTATGGCGTCACTGTTTTCCTCCGGCTTCGCGAAGTAGTTCGCGACATTCCCGGTGACAAACCCATTGCCGATCCACCACCAGACATAGTCCCCAAGGACGGGAATGTTGATCAGCCCGGAGCCGGGCGGAAGCTCCTCCAGATATCCGGCGCTTGCATGAATGGAGAGCGAGCGCACCCGACTTGGGTTTTCGATTGCCCAGGCCACGGCAATGCCGCCACCAAGTGATTGGCCGACGATGTGCACGTCCTGGGATATATTCAGTTCCCGGAGCAGGTCATCAATCTGGTCAACATATGTCTGCTGGCCGTAGCCCACGCCATATGGCCGGGCTGAACCGCCTCGGCCGTAGAGATCAAACTGCAGGGTCTGAAACCCGGCCTTGCTCAGGTCTACTGCCAGCGCATCAAAGAATTCGAGGCTTGTGGTGAGACCGCCCACCAGCAGGACAGGCTGGCCATCCGCCGGGCCCTGCAACACGTATCGTGTGTGGCCATGGGCAAGGTTCACATAGGAGCCTGGAAACATCGCGCTGTCCGGCTGTGCCAGGTCGATAATTTCTGGGTCCTTCCACTGCGGAAAAGCCACGAGGGCAAGAAACGCGGCGCCAACAGCCAGTCCTGCGAAAAGTCTCTTGAAGCTACTATCCATGGCTCGTCTCCTTGTCGTTGGAAGCGATGAACCGCATGGCAGTTTCTGCGGTCTGTTCAGGCGCTTCGAGGATCGGCAGATGGCCAAACTCTTCATAGAGAACGAGTTCGACATCCCGCAGGTCCTGCGAGAACCGCTCCGGCCCACATTTCGCGCTCCACTGCAGCTGCACCGGCTTTCGGATGAACGGGATCTGCGAATGAAGGCTCTCGTTGTCCGTGCGGAGAAAAGTAAGAAACGCCTTGCGATTGCCGGCACGGCACTGGCTCACCAGCAGGCGGTCGAGAAACGCGTCGGAAACGGGAGCGCCCTTGCCCCAGAGCTGGGCCAGGTTTTTCCGGATCATGGTCGTTGATCCCAGGACACGCAGCAGCCATCCCATGGGGCCACGGGCAAGTTTGAAGACGGCGGGCAGGGACTTCTCGGGATAGCCGGTCGGATTGATGAGGACGAGGCTGGAAACAAGATCAGGCTTCATCAACGCGCATCGCCAGGCGAGTTGTCCACCAAGCGACAGCCCCACCAGATGCACCGGTTGCTCACCCAGCTGCTCAACAAAGTCGCAGAGGAAGTGAGCCAGGGCATCATATGAGTAGTCGCCGCCGGCCACGGGTCCGGTCAGCCCGAAGCCGGGCAGATCCGGCACGATGACGCGGTATTTCTGGGAGAGGATAGGAATCCACTCATCCCAGACGCCGCCCCACATACCCGAGTTGTGAACCAGCACAACCGTTGGCCCATCGCCATAGCTCTTGTAGTGCACGCGTCCAATCGGCATGTCGGCCCAGCAGGACGAGGCGTCCGACAAGGCAGCATCAGCTTCGGCATCGGGGATATCTCGGTGGAACATGATCTACCTTGTCCTGTCGCGATAAAAGCAAGCGGGCTGGATGTCGCGGATGTAAGGCTGTGTGAGGTGGAGTCGCATCAGGTGACGCGCTCCGCGATACGCCGGCGCAGCACCAGTTGGTCTTTCTCGCTCAAGGGGAAGTTCCACATCACCCAGATAACGAGTCCCAGGGCGACTGCTGGAAAAAGGAACATCATCATCCGCAGGCCAAAGAGTGCGTTCTCCGAGTGCGCGGCATCCGGTGACGGATCAAAGCCCACCAGACTCAGGATCGGGTAGCTAAGGCCGACGGCAAGAGCAGCTGCAACCTTGCTTGATGATTGCAGAAGCGACATGTAGAGCGCGGTGCGACGCTTCCCTGTTGCCGCGGTATCCATGTCGGTGACGTCGGCCATGATCGCCTGCGGGAGGTAACTGCCGACCGCCTGACTCACGCCGAGAAGCAGGAAGACGGCACAGGCGGCGATTACGTTACCGGCCGGGATGACCAGAAACAGCGATCCACCTACGACCTGATACATCAGGGCGTAACAAAGCGTGCGGTGCTTTCCAAAACGCCTGCTTGCCGCCACAAGAAGCGGCAGAAAAAGGAGGCCGGAAAAAAGGAACGGTATCAATGTGAAGGATGACCAGCTTCCCAGGAGGAGGGCATCTTCCACATAGAAGAGGACCATTCCGCCCACGCCGCCGGCAGCAACACCCAGCAGCAGATTGGCAAACAGGAGCAGCCGAAGCGGTCGGTTGCCGATAACCTGCCGGAGCACACCCGGCGCGTCGGGGCTGGTTTGAATGTGTGAGAATTTGGGTTCCGGTGCCGCCCTGACGGCTGCAAAGATTGTGACCGGCAGAAGCACAAGGAGCGCCGTTGCAATCAATTGCATCCGATCCGGCTCACCGAGCTCGCCCATGCTATCAGCCAGCACGACAAGAAGAATGATGCCAAGACTGCCAACAAGCGCCGCCCCCTGCTTGTAGGCAGAGATGCGCGAGCGCTCATGATACTCCTCTGACAGCTCGGCAGCCCAGGCAATGTGGGACACCGTGCCGATCGTCCATCCGATGTACAGAAGCACCATCCAGATGGCGAAATAGGCGCCATCTACCGGGAGCGACGGGACAAACACCATGTAGGTGCAAAGCCCGAGTGCCGGAACCGCAGCGACAAGCCACGGCAGCCTGCGTCCCCATCTTGTGTGCCAGTGATCGGCCAGATAGCCGAAGGCCGGGTCGGTGATGACATCCCAGATCTTCGTCAGGCCGAAAATTAGACCGACCGTGCTCAATCCAAGCCCGGCTGACCCTGCATAAAAGGGCGGAACAAAGACGACGAGAACCGTCAGAAAGGCAGAGAATGGCGCGTCCGGCGCAACGAATGCTGCCAGTCTTGCCTTGCTCAATTTGGTTCCGATCGTCATTCCAATGGCCTTTCAAGCCGTCTTGTTTCCGTTGTGCGCAAGACCCGGAATAGGTTGGTCCGCCGGCCCCTATGCAATGCCTGAACAGGCGGCCCTGTGGACCCATTTGTTATTCACTTCGAGCGAATAGGTAGTTATAAAAAAAGATGATGACAATAATTTTTTTTGATTCCAGTTCTTTTATGCTATGCCGTCATCTCTCATATGGAACGAAACCGGAAACGCCGGACAGAATTCCGGGCAGCAAAAACGGACGCCGATGCTCAAGAAGACGAAACAGGTTCGCGCTCAGAAGACCCGGGATGCGCTTGTACACTCGGCCATAGATGTCGTTCGGAAATCGGGCTTCGAGAACACGCGCATTCAGGACATTAGCGACCATGCGGGTGTCACCCCGGGGGCGATCCTCTATCACTTTCGAAATCTCGAAACGCTGTTGATGGAAGCGTTTCGCGCAGATTTCGATGATCTGCTGAAGGTGGTCGTCCAGCCGGATGCGCTTTCGCAGCTCTCCAACGAGGAAATCGTGCACGCCGCCATGGAGATGCTTGGAGACAAAGCGTTTCAGGCACGCATCGGGGTGCTGACGGAGTTCCTGATCGGGGCGCGTAAAGATACCAAGCGCAGGCGTCTCGTGGAAAACGTCATGCGCGCCAACCGTGACCAGATGATCGTGCGTTTCAATACCGGGTTCGGGGTCACGATCGATGGCGAGCGCCTCTGGGGCATCATCGACATCGTGATCTCGCTGTTGGTCGCCAAGCAGCTGAATTACCCAAGCGCGGGAAAATCAAACGATCCGCTCGAACTGGCAAAACCCTTCATCGAGCAGGAATTACTGCGGCTCCTAGAAGAAACGCGAAGCCGGTAGCGGACCACTTCCGACACGCCAGCCAGAGCTGTCGGCACAGGTCAGATGACGACACCCGATTGGCCGGTTGGCAGATCGCACTCAGCAAAGGACACGAGCATGGGAACGAGAAAGACCCTCTATGGATTGGTTGCAGCAGCGCTGATCATTGTCCCGGGCGTAGTTTGGTCTACGGCCGGCACTAGTGAAATGCTGCAGGACGATGTGGCCTCGGATATCGCGCAGGAAAAACCTGCACAGGCGAACATGGCCCAAGCCGATAAGGGTCCGGCGGCGCCGGAGGCCTTCTCCTTTCCCCCGTCAAAGCCTAACTTCCTGATTATCGTAACCGATGACATGGGGTGGTCCGACCTCGGATTCCTCGGCAGCACCATCCGTACGCCGACACTGGATGCTCTGGCGGACCGCGGCACCTTCTTCACCGACGTAGAAG